>JAOZVI010000068.1:7629-12044 GCA_029938265.1 Flavobacteriaceae bacterium
TTGGTTGTTATGGTTCCTGTTTTATCAAAAACTAAAGTGTCAATTTTTGAAATGTCTTCAATAACATTCGTGTTTTTAAGATAAAATTTATTTTTTCCAAAGATTCTTAACATGTTACCGAGTGCAAAAGGGGCTGATAATGCCAAAGCACAAGGGCAAGCAATGATTAAAACGGCTGAAACAACCTGAAAAGCAATATGTTTATCAACAAAAAACCAATAAGCACCGGCAAGAAAAGCAATGGCTAGTATTATGATTGTAAAATATTTACTAATTGTATCAGTAATATTTTTAATGTTTATTTCTTGATTTTTCGTAAAGATGTCATTACTCCAAAGTTGTGTTAAATAACTTTTGGTGACCGATTGTAAAACATCAATCTCAATTGCACCTTTAGTTTGTTTTCCCCCTGCAAAGATCTTATCGCCTGATTTTTTTGTAACAGGCATAGATTCTCCGGTAACAAAACTATAATCTAAGAGTGCATTACCATTGATGAGAATTCCATCAACCGGTATTATTTCTTCATTTCTAATCAGTAGTCTGTCACCTTGTTCAATTTGATGGACAGGAATGGTAATTTGAGAATTGTCTTTATTGACCTTTGTGATTGCTATTGGAAAATAGGATTTATAATCGCGTTCAAACGATAAAAAGCTATACGTTTTTTGCTGAAAAACTTTTCCTAACAATAAAAAGAAAACCAAACCTGTTAAACTATCAAAATACCCCGAACCCGTTTGAGAAAATATTTCATAAGAGCTTCTGGTAAATAAAACCAGAATTCCCAAAGAGATGGGTACATCAATATTTAATATCCCATGTTTTAATCCTTTATATGCCGAAATAAAATAATCTCTTGCAGAATAAATAACTACCGGAATAGAAAGTCCAAACATTAAAAATCTAAAAAATGGTTTATATTGATTCAACCAAAATTCATCAAGTTCAAAGTACTCCGGAAATGATAAGAGCATAATATTACCAAATGAAAATCCGGCTATGGCAACTTGGTAAATTAATGTACGATTGACCTTAGATTTTGATGATTCAGCATCTTCCATACTAATATTGGGTTCATAGCCAATTGAAGTCATTAATTCAACGACGTCTTTTAAGGAGATCTCTTCACTTTTAAAGCTGATCCTTGCTTCTTTCTTTGGAAAATTAACCAAAGAATTTTTTACACCCTTATTTAAACGGTCTAAATTTTCTAATACCCAAATACAAGAACTACAATGAATGCTTGGAATAAAAAATGTAACAACCGATGTAGTTCCATCATTAAATTCAATTAACTTCTCAGCAATTTCATTATTGTCAAGATAATCAAATTTCCCCTTAATTTCAGAAGGAATCGTTCCAGGAGTTTGATCAAGATCATAATAACAGCTAAGTTCATTTTGGTTTAATATTTCATAAACAGTTTTACAGCCATTGCAACAAAAGGGTTTGTCATTAAAAATAACTTTAGTGTTATTGCAATCCGCACCACAATGGTAACAAGTTTCCTTTGACATTTATTTTCAATATTATAATAAAAGGGTCAAATTTCAATTAAATTATTTAAATAAAAAAATGATAAATATCATATTTTATGTATTTTTGTTTCAAAATAATTTTTATGACATTAAATTGTGAGAAGTGTTTAATAAGAGAAGTTAATTCTTTAAGTGTTATACCATCAGAAGACATGGTAAATATTTCTAAACATAAAAAATCATTACATATTAAAAGAGGAGAAGTTATTTTTAGTGAAGGAGCTTCTTTAAAAGGTGTTTATTGTTTGCGGAACGGAAAGTGTAAATTAACCAAATTAGCGCCAAACGGGAAAGAACAGATAGTAAGGTTTATTAGTAAAGGAGAATTAGTTGGACACAGATCATTGCTCAGTAATTCGGTTGCTCATTTAACTGTAACAGCTTTAGAAGAAATGGATATTTGTTTTATTCCAAAACAAGATATTTTAGATCTTTTTAAAAAGAATTCCGATTTTTCATTAGAAATAACCAAATCTCTAGCTGAAGATCTAGATGAAGCAAATTCTTCCATAGCCAATATGGCTCAAAAAAATGTTAGAGAACGTTTAGCAGAATCATTGTTATTTTTTGAAAGAATTTTTGGTGTTGATGCAGAAGGTTTTATAGCTGTTACTTTAACACGTGAAGAAATTGCCAATGCTATTGGAACGGCAACAGAATCTACCATACGTTTACTTTCTGAATTTAAAAAAGAAGGTTATATCACTTTAACAGGAAAAAGGATTAAGTTAGAAGATAAAGTTAAATTACAACATTTAACCGAAGGGTATTAGAGTTTTAAAGTAAAAAGTAAAAAGGAAAATAACATCATTAAAATATAAAATCCCGAAAGTATTACTTTCGGGGTTATTTTTTTAGCTATTAGACTATTTTTTTAAAATTCTATAAAGGTTTTTTTAATGATTGAGATACAGTCATTTAATTGAGTTTCAGTCATAACCAGGGGAGGTGCAAAGCGAATAATGTTGCCATGTGTTGGTTTTGCCAGTAAACCATTATCCCTTAATTTAATACAAATATCCCAGGCGGTAGAACTATCTTCACTGTCATTTATTACAATAGCATTTAACAGGCCTTTTCCTCTTACAAATTTTACCAGATCATTATTTTTGGCGAATTGAGATAATTCTTTTCGGAAAATTTTACCGAGTTTTTCTGCATTTTCGGCTAATTTCTCTTCTTGAACAACTTTTAAAGCAGCAATAGCAACAACTGCAGCTAATGGATTTCCACCAAAAGTTGAGCCATGTTGCCCGGGTTTGATAACTTCCATAATATGATCATTTGCCAATACAGCTGAAACAGGATAAACACCTCCCGAAAGTGCTTTCCCCAGAATTAAAATATCCGGTTTTACATTTTCATGATCTACTGCCAATAATTTTCCGGTTCTTGCAATACCTGTTTGAACTTCATCTGCAATAAATAATATATCATTTTGTTTGCAAATTTCTCTGGCTTTTTTTAAATATCCTTCCTGAGGAACGTAAACTCCGGCTTCTCCCTGGATAGGTTCAACCAAAAATCCTGCAACATTCTCAGTATTTTTAATGGCATTTTCTAAAGCATCGGTATCATCATAAGGTATTTTTATAAATCCAGGGGTGTACGGACCAAAATTCTTACGAGCGTCTTCATCATTTGAAAAAGAGATTATTGTAGTGGTTCTTCCGTGAAAATTATTTTCGCAAACAATAATATTAGCTTGTTCTTCTGCAATTCCTTTCTTTTCGTAGGCATATTTTCTACATAATTTTATAGCAGTTTCTACAGCTTCGGCTCCGGTATTCATGGGGAGAACTTTGTCAAATTCAAAAAAACTAGTTATAAATTTTTCGTATTCACCCAATTTGTCATTGTAAAATGCACGAGAAGTCAGTGTTAAAGTCTCCGCCTGATCTTTTAATGAATTGATGATCTTAGGATGACAATGACCTTGATTCACAGCAGAATAAGCCGATAAAAAATCATAATATTTTTTACCTTCAACATCCCAAACAAAAACACCTTCACCTTTATTTAATACAACCGGCAGCGGATGATAGTTATGAGCACCGTATTGATTTTCTAATTGAATTGATTTTGTTGATGGATTTATATTTTCTGTTGATTTCATTTCAAATTATTTAGATTTTGTTACAAAGTAATAAAGAAAATCAATAATATCCTTTATTTTTTCATACTTTAACCAAATGAATTATTTAGCACATCTTTATTTGTCGGATAATGATAAAAATATTCAACTTGGAAATTTTATGGCTGATGCTGTAAAAGGGAAGATGTATAAGAACTATTCAAAAGGAATTCAAACAGGAATAATTTTACATAGGAATATTGATTCTTTTACAGATAATGATATAATAGTAAAACAAAGTAAACGTAGGTTACACAGTAGGTATCGACATTACAAAGGAGTGATCATAGACATTTTTTATGATCATTTTTTGGCAAAAAATTGGTCAAACTATTCATCAATTCTATTGTATGATTTTTCGCATTCTTTTTATAAAACTTTGGAAGAGAACATAGAAATTTTACCTGAAAAGATGCAAGCTATAACACCTTATATAATTAAATATGATTGGCTTACAAATTATAAAACTATAGAAGGAATTGGAAAAGTTTTAATAGGTATGAATAAGCGTACAGGTGAAGTCTCACAAATGCATTTGGCTATAAATGATCTAAAAGAAAATTATGATGATTTTGAAAATGATTTTAAATTATTTTTTGAAAAGTTGCGTATTTTTTCGACTGATAAATTAAAGGAAATAAGAAATAGTTAATATTATGGAAACAAACTTAAAAATAACTAAGTTCAAGAGATGAATTGCTTTACCTGTTGGAAGATTAGAAAGAGGTGCTGATCCTCGT
>JAOZVI010000069.1 GCA_029938265.1 Flavobacteriaceae bacterium
TGGAGAACCTCCATAAAAACCGGAACGTATCCCCGACTGAAAATTATTTTTAACCAAAGAGGGTATTTCTTTGTCATCTAGATCTAATTGTAATCTTTGAATTTCAATTAGTGAGCCTACAAAAAATTTAATATGTTTTGAATGATCGTCCATAATTAGATATTTTAGTTAAAGAGTATCGGATACATTAAAGGTACAAAATATTTTTATAGGATTTCATTATTTTGTTATACAGATATCCTTAAATTGCTCAAATTAAAATTAAAACAATTATCTAACCATTTCTAATAAAGTAATTTCGGGACGCATACCCAGTCTTCCGGGAAAACCTAGCCATCCAAGTCCGCGATTTACGTAGAGATATTGTTTTTTTTGTTTATGTAGCCCTGCCCAATGCTTGTATTTGTATTGAATTGGGCTCCACTTTTTATTTTTCAAATTAACTCCGGCTTGCATACCATGTGTATGTCCGGATAAAGTTAGGGCAATATTGGTTTTTTCTGCAACTTCTTCATTCCAATGACTTGGGTCGTGAGATAAGAGTATTTTAAAAGGTAAACTTTCTACTCCTTTTATGGCCTTTTTTAGATCTCCGTATTGTTTAAAAGGTGGATTTCCCCAATTTTCCACTCCTACGATAGCAAGAGGAGTATTTTTGACATTAATTGTTTCGGATTCGTTTAATAATAATTTAAAATTGATCTTTTTAAAAAAATATTTGATTGATTCAAAATTCTTCTTTTTTAGATCTTCCGAATCCCACTTGCTGTAATCTCCGTAATCGTGATTTCCCAAAACGGCATATTTACCGTAAGCCGCATCCATATTTTTAAGAATACTACTCCATCCTTTTAATTCCCAAGCAAAATTATTGACCAGATCACCTGTAAAAAAAATAAAATCAGGTTTTAAATGATTGATTATTGAAACTGCTCTTTCTAGAATCTGATAACGGTTATTAAAACTTCCCAGATGAATATCAGAAATTTGCACAATACGTAATCCCTCCATTTTCTCGGGTAATAAGGAACATTTTACCTTTACATGGTGAACTTTAAATCGGAATACTGCTTTTAAGATTGCATATAGAATTACAAGAAATGGTAAAAAACCTGCAAAAAGTCCAAGTAAAGGGATAATGATAAGAGATTCTTTATCAGAAAAAACAAAATTTGTAAAATGTAATATTGAAATGACTATTATAAAAATTAGCTTGGGTATAAATGAAAGAATCGTTAATCCATATAGAGAAGAGATTAACATTTGTTTTCTTGCTGGATGAATATTGTCGAGCCTAATTTTTAAAATAATAATTGAAGTGATCAAGCCAATTGTAAAGAACCAAAAAAGAACAATAATTGCTGTTCTTATTGAATTAGAAGAAATATATTGTGTGATAGATTGTAGCCAATAAAAAGCCAAAATATCTATGATCAATATCAAAAGACACAATAGTAAAATTTGATATAATGGATACGACCGCATGACCTTTTCAATAATAATAAATACACTTACATGTTAAGTGTATTAATTGAGCTTTAATTCTTTATATTTAAAAAAACTCTTTATTCAAAGATAATGATAAATTGAGAAAATAAACTATCTAAAATAGTAATTATTTGGTTAGATCTTAAATTAGACAATTGGTAGGTCGCCATTTAATCTTCATAGATTTTTAACCTGTTTTGGATTAAGTTAATTTCATCTTGTAGATTTTTAATTTTTTGCATCAGGTTATTGATGATATCAATTCCTTCTAAGTTTACTCCTAAATCTTCATGTAAACGAATTATTTTTTCTACTTCATGCAACTTTTCAAGTTCAATAAATTGATCTTTTTCAATATATGTTATTTCAATCAGCCCATAATCATTTAAAGAGTTGATAAATGAAAATTCAATTTCATATTTTTCGCAAAATTGTTGTACGGGGATTAAGTTTCTTGTATCCATTTTATCTCAATTTTGATAATTCGTTAAACAGATCTTTTTCTTTTTTGCTGAGATTGATTGGTGTTTTTATATTGTATGTAATGTATAGATCACCATATTTCCCTTCATTTTTGTAGATTGGAAATCCTTTGCCTCTAAGTTTAACTTTGGCATCATTTTGAGTTTCAGGTTTAATTTTTAGTTTTACCTTTCCGCTAAGAGTATCAATTGTAATCTCTCCACCAAGCATAGCGGTATAAAGATCCAGATCGACTTTTGTATAAAGATTTTTTCCGCCACGTTTAAAATTTGTATTGTTTAGAATATTAAATGTGATAAAAAGATCTCCATCTGGGCCACCATTTACTCCTTTGCCACCATGGCCTTTAATTTTTATTGTTTGGTTATTTTCTATTCCTGCTGGAATGGTTAATCTTATTTTTTTATTGTTTATGGTTAAAGTTTGTTTTTGTGTTTTATAGACATCGGTTAAATTTAATTGTAATGTGGCATTGATATCCTGTCCTCTAAATTTTTGTTGGGTTCTGCCACTACTTTGACGAGCACCTCCAAACATCGATTCAAAAAAATCAGAAAAATCGCCTTCTGAAAAATTACCTCCGGCCCCGGAATATTGTTGTCCACTTCCGGAATATTGGTACTGCTGTTGTTGTTGACGGGCTTTTTCATAGGATTCACCATGCTCCCAGTCTTTACCGTATTTGTCGTATTTTTTTCTTTTTTTTACATCACTTAAAACCTCATTTGCTTCATTTATCTGTTGAAATTTCTTTTTAGCAGAATCATCATTTGGATTTACGTCAGGATGGTATTTGCGAGCTAATTTTCTGTATGCTTTTTTAATTTCTTTATCAGAAGCAGTTTTAGGAACTTCTAAAATTTTATAATAATCTATAAATGACATATTTTGTTAATTTGTAATTCAAAGATACTTAATAATTAGAAAATTTGATAATTAATCAATTCGAAAATTAATTAACACATCTTCTAAATCAACGAATTTTAAAATTAACTAATCTCTTAAAATTGCTCTTGAAATAACTATTTGTTGGATTTCTGAAGTTCCTTCGTAGATCTGCGTAATTTTTGCATCTCGCATTAACCTTTCAACGTGATATTCTTTTACGTAACCATATCCACCGTGTATTTGAACTGCTTCAACAGTAACTCGCATTGCCATTTCAGCTGCATATAATTTAGCCATCGCTCCTGATAGGTCATAATTATTGTGCTGATCTTTATCCCAGGCGGCTTTTAAGCAAAGCATTCTTGCAGCCTCAATTTCAGTTGCCATATCGGCCAATTTAAAAGCAATTGCCTGATGACGGCTAATTTCTTTACCAAAAGCTTTTCGTTCTTTTGAATATTGTAAGGCCAATTCATAAGCTCCTGATGCAATACCTAAGGCTTGAGATGCAATTCCAATTCTACCGCCGGCAAGTGTTTTCATAGCAAATGTAAAACCAAAACCATCTTCACCAATACGATTTTCTTTTGGTACTTTTACATCATTGAACATTAACGAATGTGTATCTGAACCTCTGATTCCCAGTTTATTTTCTTTTGTGCCAACTACAAAACCTTCCATGCCTTTTTCAACAATAAAAGCGTTGATCCCGTGGTGCCCTTTTTCGGGATGTGTGTGTGCAATTACCAGATAAATACTTGCTGTTCCGCCGTTAGTTATCCAGTTTTTTGTTCCGTTAATTATGTAGTGATCCCCTTTGTCAATGGCTGTTGTTCTTTGTTTTGTAGCATCAGAACCTGCTTCAGGCTCACTCAAAGCAAAAGCTCCAATTATTTTGCCTTCAGCCAGTGGAACCAAATATTTTTGTTTTTGTTCTTCAGTACCGTACATTTCTAAACCCCAACAAACCAAAGAATTATTTACAGACATTACAACAGAAGCTGATGCATCTATTTTTGAAATTTCTTCCATTGCTAAAACATAAGAAACGGTGTCCATTCCACCACCTCCATATTTTGGGTCAACCATCATGCCCAGAAATCCTAATTCTCCCATTTGTTTCACTTCTTCATGAGGGAAAACCTGTTTTTCATCGCGTTCAATTACGCCGGGTTTTAATACATTATTTGCAAAATCACGAGCCGCATCTCGTATCATTATTTGTTCTTCTGTGAGTGTAAAATCCATATTATTTGATTTGATAAATATTTTAATTGAATTGTTCCAAAGATACAGAAAAATATCAAAATCTATTCGTATTTTTACAGTCATATGAAAAATAAAATTTGGCATGTAATTGGGGTGATGAGCGGTACGTCTTTGGATGGAGTTGATTTAGTATATGCTAAATTTATAAAGAATAAGACGTATTCTTTTGAAATTTTAAAAACAGATACGATAAATTATTCCGAAAAATGGAAAAAATCACTATTTGAAGCATTTAATTATTCAGGAGAAAAACTTGTTAAACTAGATGCAGATTATGGAAAATTCTTAGGAGAATTGATCCAAAAATTTATACATAATAATAGTATAAAAAAAATTGATTTTATAGCTTCTCACGGCCATACTATCTTTCATCAACCAGAGAAGAATTATACTTTACAAATAGGAAATGGAGCTGAGATTACTGCTGAAACCAAAATTAAAGTGATTTGTGATTTTAGAGTTCAGGATATTGCTTTGGGAGGTCAGGGCGCACCTCTTGTACCTATTGGAGATCAACTCTTATTTAATGATTATCGATATTGTTTAAACCTTGGAGGTTTTTCAAATATTTCTTTTGAGAAAAATGATAAAAGATTTGCATTTGATATTTGCCCGGTGAATATTGTTATGAATCATTATACAAGAAAAATCGGCAAGGAATTTGACGATGGGGGAAAAATGGCCTCTGAAGGAGTTTTAAATAATGATTTACTCACCGCATTAAATAATTTGTCTTTTTATGTTGATGAAAAGCCAAAATCTTTGGGTTATGAATTTGTTGTAGATATAATTATTCCGATGATCGATAAATATAATTTATCAACCGAAGATATTTTACGAACTTTTGTCGAACATGTTGCAATGCAGTTGGCAGGAGTATTAAACAGAAATTCAGTTAAAAAAGAAAATTATAAAGTTTTAGTAACTGGTGGTGGTGCTTTTAATGATTTTCTGATTAAAAGGCTTAAAAGTTTCACTTTCGTGGAAGTGGTTATTCCTGATAAAGAAATTATCAATTTTAAGGAAGCAATTATCTTTGCATTTTTAGGTGTTTTAAAAGATCAAAATGAAGTAAATTGTTTAAAAAGTGTTACAGGAGCAAGAAAAGATCACAGTAGCGGGGTGCTGTTTGAGTTTTAAGTTTCGGGTTTCGAAAAATTATTAAAATGAGGATAATAAAATAACAGTAGAACCATAAAATATTACATTTAAAGATTTTAAAATTGATAGTCAAAAAACAAATTATAAAACAAATAAAAATTAATAAGTAATGAAAAAACTTCTTAAAAAATACGAAAATAAACTGCCCGAAATAGTTTTTCATTGGCGTGATCAAGAAACTGAAGCTGAAGGTTGGACAGTTATTAATTCGCTTCGCGGAGGAGCTGCAGGAGGGGGTACAAGAATGCGTAAAGGGTTAGATATGAATGAAGTACTTTCGCTTGCAAAAACAATGGAAGTTAAATTTACAGTTTCAGGCCCAGAAATTGGAGGTGCCAAATCAGGTATAAATTTTGATCCGAATGATCCGCGTAAGCGAGGGGTTCTAGAAAGATGGTATAAAGCTGTAACACCTTTATTAAAATATTATTACGGTACAGGAGGAGATCTAAATGTTGATGAAATTCATGATGTAATACCGCTTACTGAAGATTGTGGGGTATGGCATCCTCAGGAAGGTGTTTTTAATGGACATTTTAAACCTACTGAAGCAGAAAAGATTAATAGGATCGGACAATTACGGCACGGTGTGATCAAAGTAATTGAAGATAAAGCTTTTTCGCCTGATCTTTCAAGAAAATATACTGTTGCTGATATGTTAACCGGTTATGGTGTTGCAGAAGCCGTAAAACATTATTATAATATTTTTGGTGGTGATCTAAAAGGTAAAAGAGCGATTGTGCAGGGTTTTGGAAATGTTGGGTCGGCAGCGGCTTATTATTTAACGCAATTAGGGGCAAAAGTGGTAGGCATCATCGATATTGTTGGGGGTGTGATCAACGAAGATGGATATACTTTAGAAGAAATCAGAGAATTATTTTTAAATAAAGATGGAAATACACTGTCTGTTAAAGATATGATTCCATTTGATGAAATTAATAAAACAATTTGGTTATTGCCTGCTGAGATCTTTGTTCCTGCAGCAGCTTCGAGATTAGTAACAAGAGAACAAATAACTAATATGATTGATACGGGTTTAGAAGTAATTTCTCCGGGAGCCAATGTGCCTTTTGCAGATAAAGAAATATTTTTTGGTCCGATTATGGAGTTTACCGACACAAAAGTTAGTTTAATTCCTGATTTTATTTCTAACTGTGGTATAGCTAGAGTTTTTGCCTATTTGATGGAAAATAAAATCGACCTGCCTATGCGGGATAAATTAATTTTTGAGGATACATCAAATACAATTGAAAAAGCCTTAATCAATATTTATAAAAAGAAAACTAAGAAAACCAAGATTTCTAAAACAGCTTTTGAGATTGCACTAAAAGAGTTGTTATAAATTACTATATTTGGCCTCTAAAATTTAAATTTATGGAATTATTTGTAATTATTGTTTTTGTTATTGGTTATTTAGCAATTACTTTAGAGCATAACTTAAAAGTTGATAAATTAATACCGGCTTTGGCTATGATGGCTGTAAGTTGGGCAATTATATCATTAGGACATTTAGATGTTTTTGATGTAAATGCTGAATTACATAAACTTGTACCTACACATATTGAAGAGATTTTACTACATCATTTGGGTAAAACTTCCGAAATATTGGTATTTTTAATTGGGGCGATGACCATTGTTGAAATTATCGACTATTTTAATGGTTTTTCAACAATAAAAAGTTTTGTCAAAACTAAAAGCAAAGTAAGATTACTTTGGGTATTTTCTTTTTTAGCATTTATTTTATCAGCAATTATTGACAATCTAACAGCAACAATAGTTTTAATAACAATATTGAGAAAAATAATAACAAAACGTGAAGATAGATTATGGTTTGCCGGCTTAATAATAATTGCAGCAAATGCAGGTGGAGCCTGGTCGCCAATTGGTGATGTAACAACAACGATGTTATGGATAGGAAATAAGGTAACAACGGTAAATTTGATAAAATACTTATTTTTACCATCACTTTTATCAATGGTTGTTCCTTCATTTATCGCTTCAAAAATGAAAGCTTTTAAGGGTAATATTGAAGATGTTGAAGAAGAAAATGAAAATGATATTGATAAATACAGTAGTACTATGTTATATTTAGGTTTGGGTGCAATTATGTTTGTGCCAATTTTTAAAACAATAACACACCTACCTCCATATGTTGGTATGATGTTGTCACTTTCAATAGTTGCTATTTTTGCAGAGATCTTTTCAAACAGAAGAATATCTTTAACACATATCGATCAGGAATCTGATTTTGAAGCACATCATAGTCCGGTACATAAATCCTTAGCAGGAATTGAAATGCCAAGTATCTTATTTTTCTTAGGAATATTATTGGCTGTTGCTGCCTTAGAATCATTAGGAATATTATTTCATTTTGCTGAAAGTTTAAATAAAAACATACCTATGTTAGGTACTGAGATGATAGAGGCTGAAGGAGGTGTTCCTGTTTCCGACCTCGTGGTCATGATACTTGGAGTAGCTTCAGCAGTGATAGATAATGTACCGCTGGTAGCTGCAAGTATAGGGATGTTTTCAGAGCCAATTGATCATGAATTATGGCATTTTGTAGCTTTTGCTGCAGGTACTGGTGGTAGTATGTTGATCATAGGGTCAGCAGCAGGAGTAGTTGCAATGGGGATGGAAAAAATTAATTTTTTCTGGTATTTTAAAAATATATCCTGGTTAGCTTTAATAGGATTTTTAGTTGGTTCGGCAACATTTATGTTAACGAGGGTAATTCTATAAATATTTAACATTTTTTTATCATAAAAAACGCTTTTTTACAACAATTTTGTATGTTTAAAAGCGTTTATTTTAATATCTTTTTTAATCATTAATATATGTTGTTACTTATTCAGCAAGGAGTCGATGTAGCTCAGGAAGTTCTAAATGAAACTATATCAGAAGAAAAAACATTATCAATTTTTAATTTAATTAGAGATGGTGGTTTAGGAGGGCAAATTATAATTGCTTTACTTTTTGTTTTACTTCTCGTTGCTCTTTATATCTATTTTGAACGATATTTTGCGATCAAAGCAGCTTCAAAGATCGATAAAAATTTTATGAATCAGATCAAAGATAATATCTTAAACGGTAATATTGAGGCCGCTAAAATTTTAAGTGCGAGTAATGATACACCCGTTGCAAGAATGATTGAAAAAGGGATTTCCCGTATTGGGAAACCTTTGGAAGATATCAATACAGCTATAGAAAATACAGGTAAACTTGAAATTTATAAATTGGAGAAAAATGTAAGTGTTTTAGCAACCATTGCCGGAGCCGCTCCAATGATAGGTTTTTTGGGTACAGTGATTGGTATGATCATTGCAATTCATGAAATAGCCAATGCTGGAGGTCAAATAGATATTAAAATGTTGAGCGATGGCCTTTATACTGCAATGACTACAACTGTTGCAGGTTTGATCGTAGGGATTATTGCATATGTAGCTTATAATCATTTGGTAGCAAGAACCAATAAAGTAGTTTATCAGATGGAAGCCAAAGCTGTAGAGTTTTTAGATTTATTGAATGAACCGGTGTAGGTAAATATTTTAAAATACGAGATTTATAATTTTAAGATTGAAGTATTTTATTATATTTTAAATTAATATTGATTTCAGATTAACGATATAAAAAATCCAAATGAATATTAGAAGTAGAAATAAAATTGATCCTAGTTTTAATATGTCGTCAATGACCGACATTGTATTCTTATTGTTAATATTTTTCATGCTTACTTCTACCTTAGTTACTGTAAATGCATTGGATATTTTACTACCTAAAGCACAAGGCAAAACCGAGAGTAAAAAATCTACTTCAATTAGCATCACTAAAAAATTAGATTTTTATGTAGATAAAGAAAAAGTTAATGAGGGCGAATTAGAAAATTATTTATTGGCTCAGTTGGCAGATCAGGAAAATCCAACTTTAGTACTTCGAGCCGAAGAAGGAGTGCCAATAGAAAAAGCTGTTAAAGTATTAGATATTGCTAATCGTAATAAAATAAAAGTTATACTGGCAGTCAGACCAAAATAAATTTATCAACCTTCTGTAGGAATTATTTAGAATGTCATTTTTAGAAACCAAATACAAGAGAAAATCAGCAATTATTACAGCATTTATTGCTGTGCTTATTGTGGTGTTGATCTTTAATTTTGGTATGTCTTATTTTGATCCTCCAATAGAATACGGTATATCAGTTAATTTTGGCACGACTGATTATGGGAGTGGTAATGAACAACCCAAAGAAGTTTTAAAACCGATGACTCAAGAGCCAGAAGAGGAAATGGAACAAGAAGATGAGATCATTGAAGAAACTACTGAAAGCAAGCCTACTACAAGTAAGACTTCAGAAAATGTTATAACTCAGAATAATGAAGATGCTATTGCAATTAAAAAACTTGAAGATGTTAGGAAAAGGGCTGAGGCTGAAGAAAGTGCACGTTTAGAGGAAGAAAGAATTGCTAAAGAAAAGAAAGAAGCTCAAGCCAAAAAGAAAAGAGAACAAGAGGCAAAACGTAAAAAACTCGATGCAATGATGGGCGGATTAAATACCAAAGGTAAAGCAACGGGAGGTGAAGGAGATGATAATAAGCCAGGAGATAAAGGTAAAATTACCGGAGACCCTAATGCAAGTGGTTATTACGGAGTAGGAGGAAGCGGAAGTGGTGGAAATTATCATTTAAGCAATAGAAAGGCTTTGATAAAACCTAAACCTCTTGATAACTGTAATGTAGTAGGAACGGTTTATGTTAAGATCTGGGTAGATAGGAAAGGAAATGTAATTGCGGCTCAACCAGGAGATAAAGGTACGACAGAAACAACATCATGTTTATTGGAAAGTGCCAGAAAAGCTGCCATGAAAACAAAATTCAGTAAGGATAACAAAGCATCTGCAAAGCAAATTGGATTGATCATTTATGAATTTGCACCGAAATGAAGATCCATTAAGAATTTATGAACTATCAAGAAACTATCAATTGGATGTTCGCTCAACTTCCGATGTATCAGCGACAAGGAAAAACTGCTTTTAAAAAAGATCTTACCAACATTTTAGCACTATCTAAACATTTAAATTTTCCTGAAAAAAAATTTAATTCAGTTCATATTGCCGGAACAAACGGAAAAGGCTCAACAAGCCATATGATTGCATCGGTTTTGCAGGAAGCCGGTTATAAAGTAGGGTTATATACTTCGCCTCATTTAAAAGATTTTAGAGAGAGAATTAGAATTAATGGCAAACCTATCTATAAAAAAGACGTAATTCAGTTTATAGATAAAAACAGATTGTTTTTGGAAAAGCAAAAAGTGTCTTTTTTTGAAATGACAGTTGGCATGGCACTTGATTATTTTGCCGAACAAGAAGTAGATTTTGCAGTTATTGAAGTCGGTTTGGGAGGTAGATTAGATTCTACTAACATCATTACTCCGCAAGTTTCCGTAATAACTAATATTGGTTTTGATCACACTCAGTTTTTAGGTGAAACTTTAGAAGAGATTGCCTATGAAAAAGCGGGAATTATTAAGTTTGAAGTTCCGGTAGTAATTGGTGAAAAAAACAATAAAACCACACCTGTTTTTGTGAAGACAGCTAATAAGAAGAAAGCAAATATATATTTTGCAGAAGAATTAATACTTGATAACTATAAAACAGATCTGCTTGGGAATTACCAGAAAATGAATGTAAAAACTGCTGTACAAACATTACTGATATTGCAACAAAATGGATTTTATATTAAAGAAGAAAATATTGTAAAAGGATTAGAAAATATTGTAAAGAATACTGAATTAAAAGGCAGGTGGCAAATTTTACAATTCAATCCAAAAGTGATTTGTGATACGGCACATAATAAAGAAGGTTTAAGTATAGTTATGGATCAGCTGCAAAAAGAAAATTATAAAAATTTACATATAGTTTTAGGTGTTGTAGATGATAAAGACCTGAACACAATATTGCCATTATTTCCAAAAAATGCAATTTATTATTTCTGTAAACCCAATATTCCAAGAGGCTTAGATGAAAATACATTGATGCGAGAAGCCAAAAAATATAATTTATCCGGAGATTCCTATAACTCAACTAATGAGGCTTTTAATGCATCATTAAGTAATGCTGAAAATGAAGATCTGATTTTTATTGGTGGTAGTACGTTTGTAGTAGCAGAATTGCCATTATAAATAAATAAAACATTTTTAAATAGGTTATTTTTTTTTACTACTTTTATGCTTTTATTAACCAAATTTTTCTAGCGATGAAAATCAGATCCTTTTTTAGTGTTTTACTCATAATTACTTTTCTTTACATTCCAAATTTATTTGCCCAACAGCAAAAGGAAGATTTTAAACCTATATATATTACAATTACAAAACTGTATAGTACTGTTGAAGATGTAGATTTTGAAGATTGGAAAAGAACTGAACAGGAATTTTTTGATAAAATTACCAATAAGATCGATTTAATTGTTGGTCATGAAATTTTAGTGAATTATGATAAGAAAGATTGGAATGAAGTAATATTGATCAATACATATAAATCGTGGAATGATATTGAAAAAGCCCGAGAATTAAGAAAAGAATTAATTAAAAAAGCATGGCCAAACAAAGAAGCCAGATACACTTTCTTTGAAAAACAAAACG
>JAOZVI010000070.1:0-2368 GCA_029938265.1 Flavobacteriaceae bacterium
TTTCCTGCAATATAATCAAAAAAAAACCTCGAAACAAGTTCGAGGTTCTGGTTCTAATAAAAAAATAATATTTTTATTTAATTGGCTTGTGCTTTAGCATCTTGTATCATTTTATCATTAGCAGCGATACCAATTTCAACTCTTCTATTTTTCACCTGGCCTTCTTTAGTATCATTACTAAATCTAGGATTTGCTTCACCATATCCTTCAACGCTTGCAAAACGACTGTTACCTACTCCTTGAGATTTTAAATAACTCTCAACAGAATTCGCTCTTTTTTTAGAAAGACTTAAGTTTAAAGCATCATCTCCGGTAGAGTCTGTATATCCTTCAATCATAAGATCAGTATCAGGAAATTCAGTAAACACTTCAGCAATAGCGTTCAAATTATCTTTTGCATCTGCTGTTAAGGCTGCGCTATTTATTGCAAAGTTAACACCGCTTTTATCATCAAATACAACATGAATACCTTCGCCAACTCTTTTTACTTCTGCTCCAGGAACAGCTTCCACGATCATATCAGCTTGTTTATCCATATGGTTTCCTATTAATCCACCTGCAACTCCACCAACAGCAGCACCAATTAATGCTCCGCCTATGCCTCCTCCAATTAATCCTCCAACTAATGCACCTGCTCCTGCACCTATACCTGCACCTTTTTGTGTACTATTTGCATTTTGAATTGCCGTACAGCTTACTGTAAATGAAAACAATACAGCCAATGCTAATGAAATACTTGTTACTTTTTTCATGTTTATATCAATATTAAAATGGTTAGCTATTTATTATAAGGCAAAATCCTCTGATACTTTTGTAAAAGTCATTACTACATCAAAAGGATTTCCTTCATAAATTGTAGCAACTCTCATTGTCATAGAATTTGCATCTAATTGATCAATATTTGAACGATATCCTCTATTTGCAGCATCAATGGACTTATTCTTTTCGTCAACAAATTTAAATTGAAATTGATGGGTTCCGTCTCCTGGTTCATAAAAACTCCAGTGAATTCTATTTGTACTTACTTCACAATGAGCTGAACTATTAACAGTAAATTTTCCAGATCCGTTGTTAGGTATAAATACCCATTCGCTTCCGTTAAAACAAGCTGAATCTGCAATATCAAACAGGTTTGCTTTGTAAAGTCCTTTATCACCAACAAATTTAATATTGGTTACTTCCCAGGTTCCTTTTAGCAATTTTTTACTTGATTTTGGACTTGCTGATCCGGTTTCTGATTTACTTCCTGAACAGGAAAAAATCAAAAAAGCCAATGCAACGTAGATAATTTTTTTCATATTTATTAGGTTTAAGTTAAATTTAAAAGATAAAATTATTAAAAATTTAATTCTATAATAATTAATAGATTAAACTTTATTAACAATTTAAATAATAATCTAATCAATTAATAGTTTTCTGGAGATTTCTCTACCATAGCCATTTACAATAATAGTATCTTTTTTAAATTCAACGGTTGCAAATGATGTACTGTCTTTGGTATCTACCATTCCTCTAAACGTTAAATAGTGAATTCCTTTTTCCTTTAAATATGCACCATCATGGTTATGACCATTAAAATATAATTTAACACAAGAGTATTTATTTATCAATGCTGATACTTGCTCCCTATTCCAAATGTTGTGTACACTTATTGGATATAAAGGAAAATGACAATAAAACGCAACATTTTCATCGTTTTTGGTAGCAGAATCGAGTTCAGAAGCAATCCAATTCAATTGAGTATTACTTACAGCTCCATTCCAGTTTTGCACAAAGGGTAAACTATCTTTTTTTAGTAGATTAAATAGAGAATCTGTTTGTTGCTTTTTTATTGTATTCAAGGCTCCATAAGTACTTAGATCATTACCATCCAATACAATAAATCGCCAGTTATTTTCTGTAAAACTATAATAACGCTGTTTTAAGTTAAGCTTTTTAAATATTTTATCCTTCAAAGAATCTCTAACTTCAAAATCATGATTACCCAAAACATGATATTTTTTTGAGTTCAGTTTCTTCCATATAGGGATAAGCGAATCAAAGCTATTAAAATCTCTATCAATAAAATCACCTAGATGGATTGTATATAATAGATCTTCTTTGTTTAAGGTCTGTACAGCATAATCAAGTCTATTTTGAGATTTTTTGTAATAACGATTCCATTTAATATCACAATCACAATACTGACAATCGGAAATCACGCCAATTTTAAAACTCGATTTTTTAGAAATGTCTTTCTTTTTTGATTGACACGCTTGTAAAAATAAAATTATGATCATTAAGTAAATAAAATTCTTCATCGTAATTGAAAATTTGACATTAAATTTTAAAATATTAATTGTAACAAAACATTTTCTGATAATTCATC
>JAOZVI010000070.1:2378-11902 GCA_029938265.1 Flavobacteriaceae bacterium
TTGTGAGGTTTTGTTTTAATTGTAAATTGTACATTGTAAACTGTACATTGCTTAAACTCTACTTCTATTAATAGGCATACTCATACATCTAGCACCACCGCCACCTCTTGATAGCTCTGCACCGTCAATTGTAACAATACATTTTCTGATAATTCATCATTAACTCGGTAGGTTTATTCCACAAAAAATCCCTACTCAACATTAAAAATAGGGATTTATCAAATTTTTATTATCTAAAATGTAATTTCTTTAAAGATCTTATGCATCAAACGTTTTTTATCATTGATCATTTCTTCTAATGAGATAGAGGTTTCAGTACGTTTTATGCCGGGAATTCTATCTAAAGTAAAGATGATATCTTTTGCATGTCGCGTATCTTTTGCTCTTATCTTACAAAAAACCGAAAACTTTCCAGTAGTTAAATGTGCAACCGTAACTTCAGGAATAAGCTTTATTTTATCAACAACTGCCATTGTTTCTGATGAATTTTCTAGAAATACGCCAACATATGCAATAAAAGTATATCCCATTTTATTGTAATCAACACTTAAAGTGGAGCCCTTTATTACGCCTTCATCTTCCATTTTTTTAACTCTAACATGAATTGTCCCTGCTGATACTAATAAATTTTTAGCAATATCAGTAAAAGGTGTTCTTGCATTATCGATTAAAGCTTCAAGAATTTGATGATCAAGCTCATCTAATTTATATTTCGACATAGTTAGTTTATTTAAATATTTACAAATATGATAAATATATATGAATTAATCACTGTATTTCATAAAAATATCTATAAAACTATGTGTTTTTTTTAATATAATTAATAATTTCATTTTTATTCATAAAGATTAAAACACTATTTTTTACCACTTCTTTAAATAAAAAACCAATATCTGTCCTTTTTGATTGATAAACAGCATTATTAATTGTTGATTTATTATCGTGCATTTGAGACCATAAAAGAACTTTAATCTTTCCATTTCCTATATCAACAGAATTAATCGGTAGTTCTTGAAAAGAATTACCCAATTTCATTAATTTTAAATCAGATGATAGATCATTTAATAAAAAAGCGATTTGATCAAATATAATTCGTCTTCCCGATAATCTATTTTAATAATTATTCTTAAACCAGTTATCAACATCCAAAGCTATTAAATCAATCATGTTACAAATGTAAATGTACTTAAGTTTACTGATGTAAACTACAAATATTTTTCATTAATTCACATTTGTAAACAAGTTTTGTATTTATTAAAAGTGTATGCCCAAAACAGATTATTTATTTTTAAAAAAATATTATATTTATAACATATTAGTTTTAATACTAGCCTATTATTGTATTATAATTAAATATTAACATTAAGTTTAATTTGATTTTATCCATAAAATATTAGATACGATTATATTGTTTACACATTTTATGCTACATTTGTAAACATTAATGTAGTTCACAATGATAAACACTCTTGATTTTGCCAAACGACTTAAAACCATAATGAAATATTACAGTTTATCTGCTGCTGCTTTTGCAGAAAAAATAGGTGTACAGCGCTCAAGTATTTCACATTTGCTTTCCGGCAGAAATAAACCAAGCCTGGATTTTATAATGAAAGTAATTCGTGAATTTGACGAAGTAGAATTGTATTGGTTACTAAATGGAAAAGGTGATTTTCCAAAATCACAAACTACTCCTACCCTTTCAAATCATAAAGATTTAATTATTAAAAGTACTAAAGTAGAAAAAGACAATATAACCAGTACTGTAAATCCTGATAAAACAATTGAAAGAATTGTAATTTTTTATAAAGATGGTACTTTTAAAGAATATATTAAATGAGTTAGATGAATAAATAATCTAATTTCTGATAATCTCTAAACCTTTCAGCTTTTTAAAAAAAGAGTATTTCATTAATAATCCCCCAAAGTTTCAGGATTTTGAGCCAAGGCTGAGGCTAATTGCTCATCATTAGGCGCTTTACCATGCCAGGCGTGCGTATGCATCATAAAATCAATGCCATTACCCATTTCGGTATGTAATAGGATACAAACTGGCTTACCATTTCCAGTTAAAGATTTTGCTTTATTTAATCCGGAAATAATACTTTCAATATCATTCCCTTTTTCAATTTCTAAAACAATCCAGCCAAATGCTTCAAATTTTGCTTTTACATTCCCCAAAGGCATAACATCATCAGTTGAACCGTCAATTTGTTTTTTATTATAATCAACCGTTGCAATTAAACGATCAATTTTTTTTCCTGCCGCATACATGGCAGCTTCCCATATTTGACCTTCATCTAATTCACCGTCTCCATGCAAACTATAGATCAAATGTTTATCTCCATTTAGCTTTTTAGCTTCAGCAGCACCAATTGCAACCGATAAACCTTGTCCTAATGAACCAGCCGACATCCTAATGCCCGGCAAACCTTCATGTGTAGTTGGGTGACCTTGCAAACGTGTATTTAATTTTCTAAATGTTACCAACTCTTCAACCGGAAAAAATCCACTTCTCGATAATACACTGTAAAATGCAGGTGAAATATGCCCGTTTGATAAAAAGAATAGATCTTCACCTTCTCCATCCATAGAAAAATCAGTCGAATAATCCATAACTTCCTGATAAAGCACAGTTAAAAACTCATTACATCCTAAAGATCCTCCCGGGTGGCCTGATTTTACGGCATGTACCATTCTTACTATATCACGTCTTACTTGTGTTGAAAAATCTTTTAATTCTTGTGTAGTTGGCATTTTATCGATTTTTATTGAGCAACAAAAATAGTAAACTGATTTAAAATGAGAGTTAAACTTTGATAATTTTTAATAAGCATTTATAATTGTTGATTAATATATTTTGTAATGTATCTTTGTTGTAGTTGTTTATTAATACTATTAACAGTTATAAAGTGTTTTTTAATGAAAAAATCAACAAAAATATGGCTCGGTATATTAACCTTCTCTTCAATACTTTTTTTTATTATATATTTAGTAGGTTTTTTTACCATTTTTATAAATCATATTCCTGAATTAGAGAGTAATACAGGTGAATTTCCATTAGATTTTTTTAAATCAATTATAGGAATATTTTCTTTTTTATTCTTATCATTAATTCTCAAAATTGGCTTGATGATCTATTATGTTATTCACGCAAGTAACAATACAAATAATGATAGCTCAAAAAAAATTATGTGGATACTAATATTAGTATTTGTAGGTTTTATTGGAAATATTGTTTATTACTTTTTAGAGATATTACCTTTAGAAGATACTAATCTTGAACAAAAACGATGATCAAATCAAAATCTCAAAGAGATATTATTGAAACAAAGATTATTCAAGAAATTGAAAAAACAAAAGAGTCAATTATTGAATTAAGAGAATTAACTGCCCCTATCGCACCTGATTGTGCAATTGGAAGAGTGAGTAGAATGGATGCAATTAATAATAAGAGCATTAATGAAAATGCTTTGCGTAAAGCCGAAAACAAATTAAAAGGTTTAGAAATTGCACACCAAAATATTGATGACGCTGATTTTGGTAAATGTGCACGTTGTAAGAATGAAATTCCTTTGGGAAGGATCTTGTTAATGCCTCATAGCAGATTTTGTGTTCACTGTGCCAGTTAAAGTCAACTAAATTTTTCAATTTTTAAGATCTCATATACTTTATCCTCTATCAGTTTTGCTGCATTTTTAATACTCTCTTCTAAAGAAATATTTTTAGTTTTGATTGGATAAATACCGTGTAAACCCAAATCAATGATCGAATATTTTTTTAACTCCGCTACACCACAAATTGCCACAACAGGAATATTATGTCTTTTTGCTTTATTTTTTACACCAACTATGAATTTGCCATTTATAGTTTGGTCATCAATTTTTCCTTCGCCCGTAATAATTAAATCTATATGATTAATTACCAATATTTTATCAATATTGTTCATATCAAAAATAAATTCAATTCCAGGTATAATTTTGGCATTCAAAAAATTAGCTAGACCAAAACCTGTTCCTCCTGCCGCTCCAAAACCGGGTAGATCTTCTAAATCAGGTAAAACATTTTTAGTCTTATCAAACAAATTTTTCATTCCTAGTTCTAATTTTGGCAGATCTGCATTACTTGCCCCTTTTTGTTTTGCATAGGTATAAGTTGCACCATTATTACCTAATAACTTATTAGTCACATCATTAATAGCATAAAATTTAATATTATTTTGTGGAATTATAATTTTATGAATATCAATTAATGAATCTCCCTGAGGAACTATTTCTTTTTGATCACTATTTAGAAATTGGATTCCTAATGCGTGTGCAATTCCTGCACCTCCATCATTTGTGGCACTTCCTCCTATCCCAATAAAGATCTCTTTTGCTCCTTTATCTATTGCGTGTTTGATATGCAATCCTGTTCCAAAAGAAGATGTAATATTACAATCTCTTTTATCTATCGCCAATAGCGCTAATCCTGAACTTTGCGCCAATTCTATATAAGCAACTTTATTTTGTTGATCAAATAAATAATTTGAAATAATTGGTTTGCCTAATGCATCAACAGTTTTTGTTTTAATAGTTTGCATATTGGGATACACCTGAAGAATTGCATCTAAAAATCCATCTCCACCGTCAGATGCCAATATTGAAAATATATTATGATCTATATTGTGCTTTTGAATACCTTTTGTTATCGCATTAATTGCGTCTTTAGCAGAAAGTGAATCTTTAAATTTATCAGGAACAACCAATATATTCATAATAAGATCTTATAGGTTATTTTTTACAAGTATTACTCTATTAACACATTACATAATCATTACATTTTAGCATTACCATTTAACCAAATAACTCTTCGCTTTCAATAATTAAGTAGTGAATAAATTTTTCAGATTTAATGATCTCATCGCGCATTACTTTATCATCTTCAATAAAAGGTATTTCTTTTCTATAAGTATCAATAAATGATTGCAAGAAAGGTGAAGTCTTTACAGGTGACCTAAAATAAAGGCCCTGAGAAGCATTCATCAATTCTATCGCCAGAATTGTACAAACATTATCAATTATTCTTTTAGTCTTTGTTGCTGCATTGGCTCCCATACTAACATGATCTTCTTGTCCGTTACTCGAAACAATTGAATCTGTAGAGGCTGGAGTTGCCAACTGTTTATTCTGACTGATAATACTTGCTGCAGTATATTGAGGTATCATAAATCCACTGTTTAATCCTGGGTTTTTAACCAAAAATGGTGGTAAATTACGTAAACCTGAGATGAGTTGATAAGTCCTTCGTTCAGAAATACTACCCAATTCTGCGACAGCAATTCCTAAAAAATCTAATGCCAACGCCAAAGGTTGGCCATGAAAATTTCCACCCGATATAATTTTATCGGCGTCTACAAAAATATTTGGATTATCAGTTACTGAATTAATTTCGATAAGCATGGTCTTTTCAACATATTTTAAAGCATCTTTACTGGCGCCGTGCACTTGTGGCATACACCTAAATGAATAAGGGTCTTGTACATGTTGCTTTTCTTGAGCGATCAACTCACTGTCAAGTAAAAATTCTTTAATTCGCTTAGCTGTTTTTATTTGTCCGTTATGTGGTCTGATAAAATGGATCAATTCGTCAAAAGGAGAAATATTACCATCATAAGCTTCTAAAGAAAGTGTACCGATCAGATCAGCCAAATAATTTAATTTATAAGATTTTAAGATCATGTGAATTCCATAGGCACTCATAAATTGAGTTCCGTTCAATAGTGCAAGCCCTTCTTTAGATTTCAATTGAATTTTCTCCCAGTTAAATTTCTTTAAGATTTGATCTCCACTATACTTTTCACCTTTGTAATAAACTTCTCCTTTACCAATTAAAGGCAAGGATAAGTGAGCTAAAGGTGCCAGGTCTCCGGAAGCGCCTAAAGAACCCTGAGTATAAACCAAAGGAAAGATATCATTGTTATAAAAATCAATTAATCTATTTATTGTTTTTAATTGAACTCCTGAATATCCATAACTTAGGGATTGTATTTTAAATAATAACATTAATTTAATAATTTCCTTTGGCACTTCTTCTCCGGTTCCACAAGCATGTGACATTACCAAATTTTCTTGTAGTTTAGTTAAATTTTTATTACTGATCTTAACATCGTATAAAGAACCGAAACCTGTATTAATTCCATAGATAGGTTCTTTATTTTCTTTCATTTTTTCATCTAAATACAATCGACATTTCTCTATTTTATCTTGAGATTCTGCAGATAATTCAATTATTTTATTCGTAATTATTATGTCTTGAATAATATATAAATCCAGTTGTTTGTTACAAATTGTATGTGTAGAATTCATTTGTCTTATTTTTTGTGCAAATTACTTATTATTTTAAATATTATAATGTGTTTTAAATAATTTTTCAACTTAAAATATGTAAATAATTTGTTAAAAAGATCATGGCTCAAATAAAAAACATAATAAATAGTATATTTGGAATCTAAAACTAAAAAAATCAAAACTTTATGAAAAAATTAATTCTTATATTATTTGCAATCACATTGCTTTCTTGCACAAAGCAAGAAGTAAAACCTGTTGATTATGCTGTTTTTAGTGGTAAAATTGAAAATTTAACTGAGGGGAAAATTTCTTTATGGAATTCCAATAAAATATTTGATGATATTATTGTAAATAAGGACAGTACATTTTTAGATACAATTAATAATGTAAAATCTGGTTTTTACACGTTTAAATATGGTAAAGAACAATCTAAAATATATTTAAAACCAGGTTATAATATTAATCTTTCTCTAGATGCAAAACAATTTGATGAATCTATAAAATATTCAGGAGAAGGTAGTTATGATAATAACTACTTAGCTCAAAAATTCTTAAAAGAAGAAGATCTCAATAAATTCTTGTCTTATAGAAATTTAGGGGCATTAGATGAAGCAGACTTTGTGCACAAAATGGATTCTGTAAAAAAATTACAACTAACTTATTTAGAAGAACAAAAAGATCTGGATAGTACTTTGAAAAATTTAGAAGAAGGTGATATTATATACGGATGGGCTAATCATATGCACAACTATGAAGCCTATAAAAGGTATATATCAAAAAATAATGATTTTAAAGTTTCTGAAAATTATCCTGATTTTTCTAAAGGTCTGAATATTGAAGATGAATCATTGATAGATGTGATGAATTATAAAATGTATTTACAAAATTATTACTATCAAAAATTTTCTGAAGAATTAAAAAATGAAGAAGCTGACAGACAAATAACATATTTAGAATTGATCTCAAAAAATGTTAAATCACAAAAAATTATAAACGCCTTGCTTTATTCTGATGCCAAATATGGTATAACATACACTGGTGAATTGCAAAAATATTATGACTTGTTTATGGCAAATTCAACTGATGAGGAAAATAAAAAGGATATTACAGATAAATACAACAAACTCATTAAACTCAGTAAAGGCAACGTTTCTCCAAAATTTGTAGATTATGAAAATTATAAAGGTGGTACAACCTCACTTGATGATCTAAAAGGTAAATATGTTTACATTGATGTTTGGGCAACCTGGTGTGGACCATGTAAACGTGAGATTCCTTATTTAAAAGAGATCACAAAAAAATATGATGGAAAAAATATCACATTTGTAAGCATGAGCATTGATAAAAAGGAGGCTTATGATGCATGGCGTAAAATGGTTGGAGATGAAAAATTAGAAGGTGTTCAATTATTTGCACCAAACGATTGGAAATCAGACTTCGTTACAGATTATGGCATTATGGGAATACCAAGGTTCATATTAATTGATCCTGAAGGTAATATTGTAAATGCAAATGCGCCTAGACCATCTTCAAAAGAGCTTATCAAATTATTAACTGATCTTAAAGTATAACTATATCAGTTTAATAAAAATATTAAAAACCGTTTAAACACTTTTATTTAAACGGTTTTTATTATAATTAAACGATGATATTTGTTTAACAAACTTTTAGTATGATTTTTATAGTAAAATCATATATTTGCCGAAATTAATTTTTAAACTCATTATGAAAAAAATATCGATATTATTTCTGGCGCTAATTACTTTATTTGCATGTAAAGAAGAAGCCCCTAAAGATTATGTAACGCTACGTGGTAAAATTATCAATCCAACCACTAAAGTAATAACAATTCTAGGTAATAATTTTAAAAAAGAAATCTCTGTAAATGATGATGGAACTTTTATTGACACTTTAAAAATAGTAGATGGTTTCCATGGTTTTAATGATGGCAAACAACAATCATTTATCTATTTAAAAAATGGTTATGATATAAATTTAAAATTTGACAGTCAAAATTTTCCAAAATCTATAGAATTTGATGGTGACGGTTCTAGTACGAATAAATATTTAGTTAAAAAACTATTATTTATTCAAGAAGAAAACCTTAACAATATCAAAGATTTTTTTACTTTAGACAAATCTGAATTTGATGAAAAAATTACGGGTATATCTAAAAAAATGGATGAAATGTTGGCAGATGCTGAAGCTGATGGCCTAGAACCTGAAGTGCTTAAGCAAGAACAAGGGAATAATAAAAAAATGATTGAATTTTTCACAATTAATTATGAAAAAGAACATCAGATGAGGGCCGCTTTTATGCCCGGAACACCTTCACCAAAATTCAACTATCCAGATGTAAACGGGAAATATGTTTCTTTAGACGATCTAAAAGGAAAATATGTATATGTTGATGTATGGGCAACCTGGTGTGCTCCATGTAAACGTGAGATACCATACTTAAAAGAACTCGACAATGAATATAGAGATAAAGATATCATCTTTGTTAGCTTGTCAATTGATAAAATGGAAGACAAAGATAAATGGCTTAAAATGGTGAAAGATGAAAACTTGCAAGGTGTGCAAATTATGGCAGACAAGAATTGGGAATCTGATTTTGTAGCAAGCTATGCTATCAGAGGTATTCCAAGATTTATTTTAATTGATAAGAAAGGTAATATTCTAAATTCTGATGCACCTCGCCCTTCTGATCCAAGATTAAAAAAATTATTCGAAAGTTTAGATATTTAAACTTTTATAAAATATTTAAAACCTCCAAATATTTTAAGTTTGGAGGTTTTTTATGTCAAGAAAAGAATACCCTCAATAATAAACGCTAATATTAGTCTTTTTGAAATTTTTAAAAATGAAAACAACAGTTGCTATCACTTCTCAAAATAAAAAAACAGTTACAAAACATGCAGGTAAATGTTTAAATTTTTTAATTTACACCATTGAAAATGACGAAATTACAAATAAAACGGTAATAGAATTACAAGCAGATGAAATATTAAAAAATACAATCCAGGAAGATCGAGATATTGATTCAAATAATTGGCTTTTTGATGTTAATATTTTGCTTACCGGCAGTATGGGCAATAGCGCCAAAGAATATTTCGCAAGACAAAATGTTGCAGCATTTATAATTAAACTACTACCAGCTACAAGCTGGTAGATTTGATTTCCGCCTTAAGGCGG
>JAOZVI010000196.1 GCA_029938265.1 Flavobacteriaceae bacterium
AATCCCGCTGCCTGTGCTGAACCTGCCTGCCGGCAGGCAGGCTTGTTTCAGTATCAAGCGGGATCTAGATTAAATACCTCGAGCCTTGGGTCGATTCCTATTATTGGGCTCAGGGCTTGCCCTGAGGTTTAATACCTTTTATTGGAAAGCTTATCAAGTTAAATAATAACACCATCTCTAATCTCTAATTTCCTATCGGCCATATTTGCCAATTCATGATTGTGAGAAACGATTACGAAGGTTTGATCAAATTTACTACGTAGCTCAAAGAATAATTTGTATAAATTTCGGGCAGAAGCTGTATCTAAATTTCCACTGGGTTCATCTGCAAAAATAACGTCGGGTTTATTGATCAATGATCTTGCAACGGCAACACGTTGTTGCTCACCTCCCGAAAGTTCATTGGGTTTGTGCTCATAACGTTCTGAAAGCCCTAAAAAATTCAATATTTTTTTTGCTTCTGTTATCGTTTCATCTCTTGATCTGTTAGCGATAAAAGCAGGAATGCAAACATTTTCAAGCGCTGTAAATTCAGGTAATAATTGATGAAATTGAAATACAAAACCTATATGTTGATTTCTAAATTTTGATATTTCTTTATCATTGAATTTTGTAATATCTTTTTTATTAATAATTAAAACATCTGCAGAAGTAGGTTTGTCCAGTGTTCCTAAAATTTGCAATAAAGTGGTTTTTCCAGCACCACTAGGTCCAACAACAGCAACAATTTCACCTTTTTTTATATGAAGATCAACACCTTTTAGTACTTCTAAAGACCCGAAATATTTATGAATATTTTTAGCTAAGATCATATGAATAATTAAGCGATCAATTTACATCTTTTTAGAATAATAACAATTGGGAATATTTAATTATTATGTTGCTCAAATTCAAGTTTTACTTTTTACCCAAGATTTTGTTCGGTTATAATCCAAATAATAAATAAATTTTAATGAAACACTATGACCAAAAGGTTGGTCAAATAAGTTAGATATATTATCACTAAAATCTTGATCGATACTTGACCCAACTTCATAATTTAAAATTGAATTTCTATAAAGGGCAATCAATTGACTTCCTCTTGCAAATTCCCAAATATACCTTAGATCAAGATTCCAACTATTAAAATTTATATCGTGATCACCTGTATATTCATTTTCAGATAATTCGCCATTTTCTTCTAATTTGTAGTATTGATCCTGATAGGCTACAGGCGACCAATAATGGCGAAAAGCTAAAGAAATTGAAGATCGGTCATTAAAACTATATTTTCCAGATAAGCTGTTTTCAATTTCATTTTTATCTCTTTTACCAAAAATAATTGTATCATCAGATAATGTAGTTACATAACCAATTTCATTAAAATCTTTTTCAATATCAAATGAATAACCAAATTGTATCTTGTCATTTAATCGGTAAATTGGTGAAAAACCAAAGGAATATTCATATTCATCAATGCCATGATACATTCCGCCACCAACATTTACTCCAAATATTAATTTTTTTCTATCATCACTTGAGAACCATAAATTTATATTACTTTCAGGGTTTTCTAGCCAAAATCTACCATCTGTACGAGGTTCAAAAAAATCTTTTTGTTTTCCAATATTAAAGCCTATTCGCCCTCCAAAAGACACCTGTTTTTTAGTCGTTGCTCTGGCAAAAAGATTAAAATGATTTCCCGTATATACACTTAGGTCAGCCCTTGTGTGATAACTTGCCCAAAGACCCGTGCTAAAGCTATTAAAATGTTTTGTTGGTTTAAAGATTCTATAGTTAACATTTCCTGAAAAGTAATTGTAATTATTCCTTCGTTGATAACCCAGATCATTTTTATCATATTTGGCATCAGCAAATTGATGACCTACATCAAAACGAACGTTTCCTTTGGTTTTACTAAATCGTAAATTTGATGCAAAGCCTGTTGTATTTTCTTTGTCCTCCCTAACAGTACTCGAGCTGGCATCACCTCTTATTTGATAAGAATTGTCTTTATTTGCCAGTTTAAATAATAAAGAAGATACATTGGCATCTCTAAAGCTACCTTCTCGTAAAACATTTGTATTTACAAATCCAACGGAAGAATTTTTGTTAAATTCCTGGTCAATAACAAAGACGTTATAATTTGCAATAGGCTCAGTTATAATTTTTGTTTCTTCCCCTGTTATGGTATCTTTTATGCTTGCTTTAGTTTCTTTGGTTATGGCGTTTAATACAGCCAATCCTAAGCCTTTTTTACTTCTCCCCGTTATTTTTATCGCATTTAAAACATCGACTTCAGTAGGATTATTTACAATTTCTAGATTTTCACCTTCATCAACAATATCATAAATATCATCATGATCTACAGGTCGATTTCCAATTCTTCTTGAGAAAAACAAATTGCCTTTATTGAGTAGATCGGCACCTTCAATAAAAAATTGTCGTTGCTCATCAAACCTTTGTTCAAAAGGTCCTAGATTTAAGGTGATGTTATCAAAACCGGTTTGAGAAAAATCCGGGATTAGTGTTGCAAATAAAGTGAAATTATCAGTAATTCCATATTTTAGATCTAGTCCAAAAACAAAATCAGTAGAAGAATCATCATCATAATTGTCGTATATAAAAGTCGCAAATGGCGCAAGACTAAGTCTGATTGGAGGTTTAATATTTTCAATACCAGTTAAAATTCCTGTATATTGTGTTGATTGCCCTTTGGTTTTATCAATTGGATTCCATACATATAACTCTTTTTCCTTTTCAATACCCCTAAATAAATTAATACCCCAGGTATAAACCTCTTCTTTTGAGAATCTTAAAGCCGAATAAGGCAATTTCATTTCAACGTACCAGCCTTTATCATCAAAACTTATTTTACTATACCACACTTCACTCCAACTTAGATCTTCACCATTTGAGGGCGACACCTGAGCATCTATTTGCACACCTGCTGCTGTAACGATAAACCAAAATTCATTTTGGCCATCATTATTGGGATTTAATGTAATACCGAAAGAGTCAGAATTGCCAAAATTATCTCTGGCAGTTAATTGTTTTAAAATATTGTCAGGGTTTGAATCATACATATAGCCGGCAACATAAATAGCATTGTCGTCATAAAGTATTTTTACTTCAGTTTTCTGATCTTCAGGTTCAGGATCACCATTGCCCGGTTCAAGCATTACAAATTCACTGGCAGTTTTAGATGTATACCAAACGTGATCATCTAATATTCCATCAATTTTGGGAGGTTTTAAAGTTCGGGTAGCTTTGATCTCTTTTATTATTCTTGTCTCATCTTGTGAAAAAGCAAAAAAAAATGAAAAGATAAAAATGAAAAGGAAAATATTTTTCATGTAATAAAAGCGGTCTAATTAGCAATATTAATATGTAAAGCGAAATTATCTATTAGTTATAAATTGATGTCTTAAAGAACTGTTAAACTATTATGAAAAACAACT
>JAOZVI010000197.1 GCA_029938265.1 Flavobacteriaceae bacterium
TAAGTGTATATAAATTTGGTTGCTCAGCATTCCATTTCTGGGGTTCGACAATATTAAATTCAATATCTTCTTCTGTTGTATTTACATTTGTTTCTCCCAGTTCTCTGAGCTTACCGTCCGGTGATATTAATGTAAATACTATTTTTGTATTGTTTAGGTCTGACTTCGAGTTATTTTGGAACTCATATTTGATACCCAGTTTGGCATTTTTATATTCTTCATCAAAAGTTGTGGTTACTTCTAAATCTGTGATATGCACTTTAGGAACTGCAAAGAGATATATTTTACGTGTAATACCTCCCAACTGATGTGCTGCATATTGTGTTGCGCTAACTATAGTATCGCTAAAAGACTCACTCATTACTCCAATGCTAATAGTGTTTTTCTCTCGAAATTTTAGAAATTGAGTAACATTAAATTCAAATGCATTGAATCCGCCTTCATGAGCACCGACCTTTTGTTGATTAACATAGACAATAGCATCACTATAAATAGCATCACAGCGAAGGATTATTTCACTATTGTTCCAATCATTAGGAACACTAAACTCTTTAGAGTATGCTGCTCTAGTGTGTGGTTCAACATCATATCCCTGCATTACCCACTCGCCTGGTACTTCAATAGTTTTCCAATCTTTTGTGGAATGCGATTGCCAAAATTTACTTACAGGCGTAGGATTAAATTGCCATGTCCCGTTCAAACTATGTGTGGCTTTTTCTATTCCATTTAAATCAGTTGGAATGGGTCTATATTGTTGCGCATACTGATTTAAAATAAAAGAAAAAAAGAGCAATGTTGTTAATAGTTTCATAAATATTTCCTAAATAATTGAGATATATCTATTGTATTATTTTCATGATAAAAGAACCTTTAAACTCATCGCCTTCGTTTAACTCTCTCATCTCGTTTTTTATATGACCCCTAAAGAATCTATCGCCTCCGCCAGTTACAAAACCAGCTACCAAAAAGCTGATAGTATCACCATCATTAAAAGCTCTAAACGAATCATCGGCATCGGACAAAACCACCAGACCATTCCCGGCGTTGTTTGTCAAGCTTGCCCAATATATAAAGTCCTTGGATGAACGGAAATCGTTGCTCCCCAAAAAGTTATTATCATGCCGCCATTCCCAATCAGGTTTAACACCATATTTGAACAGGTATTTATCTTTATCTGAAAGTTTTGCGCTTCCCCTTGCTCTGCCAATATGGTTTTCTGGGTAAACGGTCCACTGGGTTTTTCGTTGCCAGTTAAGTGTTTCGTATTCTTTATCTACTGAGAATATCAGACCAATTTGCCTTGGGTTAATTTTAATTTTTGATTTGAATTTATAATCAACTAATACTTCACCATTAGGTTTAAAAGTATAAACGGTATGTCCTTCAGCTTCAGTATAAGCACCTCTTACAAAAATAATAATATTTCCCTTTTCCTCTTTTGCATCAATGCTGTCAGCTCTCCATTGTGTGCATGGATCGTTAAGTATTTCTACTTCAAATCCGTTTTTCATTTGACCACCAGCGGTTGTTAAAGGAAGCATCATCAAGGCTCCGCCTCTCGAAATGACTTTTTTCCCATCAACCTCAACTTTAATAATTTCCCCACTTTGTGCATCAAAAACCCATTCTAAATTATCATTGGAAATAATAATTTGTTTCTCTGATTTATTCAATGTGAGATTTTCAAAGGCAACGAATTCAAAAGGCTGCTCGGGGCTAATCTTTTTTTCAATTGGAATACTATATTCGTCAATTAATCTGTTATACGGATCGTACACTTTTAGAGATAATAATTTGCCCGCAGCATAATTGTTTTTAAGATATATTTTATCATTTCCATAAGAATGTGGAGCTATATCAGGTTGTAAAACTCCTTTCTCATCTCCAATTGACCATGCAATTTTACATTCATTTAGATTAGTAATATCGAATCTGTTTTCAATTTGCAATAAAACGGGCTCACCCTCACTAGGAATATTTATGATTTGGTTATAAATTCTTACAGGTGAATACGACTTTTTCATGTGCCAGTATTCAGGCTTTTCCCTTCTCCAGCCATCAATTGGACCCCAATCACCGTAGCCAACAGCTTTTGCGTTTGGAATATGAAACACATCATCAATACCAGCCCAAATAGCACCACCCAAACATCCTGCTGAATAATACATTCCGTCCCACATGTTTTCAAACCCCCTTCCCCAACTATCTCTTACACCGGGATCAGTGGCAATTTCTTTTCGGTTATAAGTTTGCAAGTGTGTAAATTCCCCAAATAATATTGGTCTTGGAAATTTTCTAGCCCAATTTGGTCCATCTGGTCCCGGATAATGTTGATTGGCAATTGCCGTAGTACTCGGATTACCATTCCATGTCCATCTAACAAAATCATGGAAAGATTTGGGGCGAGTCGGGTCAAGTTTGTTTGCATGATTCTCTATTTCAACCCACTGGTCCGTCCAAGCCGATTCATTCGCCAACGACCAAATTATAATGGAAGGATGGTTTCGGTAAAATCCTATCATTTCATCGGTTGCAGTTTTATAAGTATGCCCAAGTATGGCTAACATTTTTTCTTTGTCTTTTATTTTCAATTGAGTGGGAGTTGCCCAACAGAATGGTCCTTCAATTTCTACAAATAATCCAATTGAATCGCAATAGCTGATAAACTCCTCGGCAGGTGGATAGTGAGATGTTCTAATATAATTGCAATTTCCTTCTTTAAATATTTCTGCATCTTTTTTCCATAATTTATCTGTCAGGCTTCTACCACGCAAAGGGTGTACTTCGTGACGGTTAACACCTCGTAATTTTATTGGACTGCCGTTTAAATAAACTTGATTACCAACAATGTCAATTTGACGAAAACCAAATTTTTGTTTGATGGTTTCAAACTCCGAACCATTTTTCAATTCTACTTCAAGTTTGTATAAATTTGGATGTTCAGCATGCCATTTGTCGGGATTTTGTATTTTGAACAGTATCTCTTTTTTCTCTCCTGTAAATGTCGAGGCATCAATTTCATTTTTATCTAAAAGCACAGATTCTCCGGATGGAGATCTTAGTGTAAAAATCAGTTTTGCATCAGTTAATTCTACATCTCGGTTCTTTTTAATCTTGATTGCAACACTTAAATCAGCATTTTTGTATTCTTCGTCAAAATATGTATTAATTTCAAAATCGGAGAGATGAACTTTAGGTACTGCAAAGAGATATATTTTTCGTGGAATACCTCCCAATGGATGAGCTGCATACTTTGAACCACTGGCAAGTGTATCGGCATAAGATTCATTCATAACTCCAATGCTAATTGTGTTTTCACCTGATTTAATCAACTGCGTTACATTAAATTCAAAAGCAGTAAACCCTCCCAAGTGACTTCCAACTTTTTTACCGTTTATCCATGACCGAATTGGTGATTTTAACCACTTCACCCTGGGGGA
>JAOZVI010000198.1 GCA_029938265.1 Flavobacteriaceae bacterium
TTATTACTTCTTGATTTTCAGTATCAAACCTAGTGCACTATTGACTTTCTGTGAGTTAAATCTTAGCTCGAACTCAGGTTCATAGCAAATTTCAATTAGATTTGTAATAATTAAAAAAAACAATTATGAATAAACTATTTAAATTTGTTCTTTACCTCGTTCTTGGAATTTTTGGGATTATTTTAATTGTTATCGTTAACGAAAGCTGTGGAAAACCAGTTTGAAGATGTGCCGTGTGATTCTAAAGATTCTCAATACCCATTTGGATATGGACTGAGTTATTATTAAACAAGTACATGAAACAAGTATTATTTATAGTATTTTTATTTATACAAATATTCATATTTGCACAGGAGAACATTACCCTGAGCGGTATTATTACTGATGCCAATAGTGGAGAAACATTATTTGGAGTAAATGTTTATTTGGAAAGTGATCCGGCAACAGGTACTACTACAAATGAGTACGGCTTTTATTCTATTAGTCTGCCAAAGGGGAACCACACAGTTATTGTTTCTTTTATCACTTACAATACAATTTTAGTAAAACTAGAATTAAATGAGACGATAAGGAAGGATTTTGAATTGCAAGAATCAGAAGAATCTTTGGATGAAGTTGTATTATTAGCAAAAACGCAAAACAAAGTTAATGAATCGGCAATAAGTGTTGAAAAATTGAGTATTGCCAGTATCAATAAAATACCAATACTGCTTGGTGAAAAAGATTTGATTAAAACCTTACAACTGTTACCCGGTGTTAAATCAGCAGGAGATGGGCAAAGTGGATTTACTGTTAGAGGAGGCAATATTGATCAAAATTTAATTCTTTTGGATGATGCTCCTGTTTACAATACCGCTCATTTATTAGGTTTCTTTTCTACCTTTAATTCAGAAGCTTTAAAAGATGTTACGCTTTATAAAGGAACTGCCCCCGCACAATATGGCGGAAGAATCTCTTCTGTAGTTGATATTAGAATGAAAGAAGGTAATAATCAAAAATTTGCAGTAAGTGGTGGTATAGGTTTGATCTCTTCTAAACTAAATATTGAAGGGCCTATTCAAAAAGGCAAGTCTTCATTTTTGATCTCAGGAAGGAGAACTTATGCTGATATGTTTTTAAAACTAACCGAAGAGTTTGAAGGTAACACACTTTATTTTTATGATCTAAATGCAAAATTTAACTATAAATTTTCTGAAAAAGATCAAATCTTTGTATCTGGTTATTTTGGCAGAGATGTTTTAGGACTTGATGATAGATTTGGTATAGATTGGGGTAACATTACGGCTACTGTTCGTTACAATCACTTATTTAACGGTAAATTATTTTCTAATACTTCATTGATCTATAGTAATTACGATTATGACATTGAAATACAGAACAATGCAGACCCTTTTAGTATTTTATCTCAAGTTCAGGATTTTAATATTAAACAAGAATTTCAGTATTATCCTAACAATAATAACAAGTGGAAATTTGGTATCAATGCTATATTTCATACCAACAACCCAGGTGAGATAGTTGGAATTACTGGAATAAATGAGCAGATTGAAAAAAGAAATGGCTTAGAAACAGCAATATACGTTAGTAATGATTGGAAAGTAAATGATAAATTAAAAATTAACTATGGTTTACGATTAAGTAATTTTGCTGTACTTGGAGGTAGCAATTATTATAAACTAGACGATAATAAGGAGGTTATTGATACAATTAGTGGTAGTGGTGTAATAGATAATTATATCAATATAGAACCACGCCTTTCATTAAATTTCAAACTAAACAATATCTCTTCACTAAAATTTGCTTACACGCGAAATACCCAAAATTTACACCTAATTGCAAATTCTGTAACTACAAGTCCTTCTGATAAATGGGTGATGAGTAGTAATAATATTAAACCTGAAATTGGTGACCAAATATCATTGGGATATGTAAGAAATTTTGACAATAATGCTTTTGAATTTAGTGTTGAAACTTATTATAAATGGATGAAAAATCAAATTGATTATAAAGATGGAGCAAATGAAAGAGACCCTATTATTGAAAGACAGTTATTGTATGGAGATGGCAGAGCTTACGGTATTGAATTTTTATTAAAAAAGAATAAAGGTAAGTTTACCGGATGGTTAGGATATACATTGTCAAAATCCGAAAAACAAATAAAAGGAATTAATAATGATGATTGGTATGCAGCCAGACAAGATAGGCCACATGATATAACAGTAGTTGGCATGTATGAAATTAATAAGCGTTTAAATGTATCGGCAGTTTGGACATATCAAACAGGTAATGCCGTAACCTTTCCGAGCGGGAAATATGATATTGGAGGAGAAACGATATGGCTATATACGGAAAGAAACGGTTATAGAATGCCGGATTATCACAGACTTGATTTAGGAATGAATTATCTACTTAAAAAGACAGATAAATATAGATCAGAATTATCATTGAGTCTGTACAATGCCTATGGAAGAGAAAATGCATTTATTATAAATTTTGAAGAAAGTGAAACTAATCCTGATCAAATTATTGGTATGCAAATAGCTTTATTCAAATATGTACCATCCATTTCTTGGAACTTTAAATTTTAAAAAAATGAGAAATATAATATTCTTTTTAATGATCTTAGGTTCTATTTCCTGTGAATCAGAAATTGATATTGATATAAAAGATAGTGAATCCCAAATTGTTATTGAGGCGAATATAAGCACATTTATAGATGATAGTAAAGTAAAAATATCTAAAACTCTAAACCTAGATGATGGTTTACCATATCCAACCGTTAATGATGCTTTGGTAACTATAACAAATAATAATACTGCCGAGGTTTTTATTTTATCTGAAACAGAATCAGGAATATATAAAAATCCCTATTTAATAGGTGTTGATGAACATAATTATATACTGGATATTATCATTGAAGAAGAAACATATACGGCAAGTTCTACTATTCCAAAAATTGTTGTCTTAGAATCTTTGGTGCAAATAGGTGAAGTATCTGACTCAAATGGAGGAGGTGGTCCAGGTGGTCAAAACAGGAGTGATAGAAATATAGCAGAAATAATCCCTGTCTATAATGATCCAATAGAATTTACCAACTATTATCAATTTGTTGTTACCCGTAATGATACCATTTTGAGTAATATTTTTATCCAAAGAGATTATGCTTTTAACGGTCTTAAAAATTCAAAAAGCTTAAAAATTGAAGCCATTAAAGATGACATTCTTAAAATAGATATGCAATGTATTGATGAAGCTGTATATAATTATTTACTGGGATTAAGTAAAAATATCCATCAATCAAGTGCCACACCAACCAATCCGGATTCCAACATTAGTAATAATGCACTTGGGTATTTTAAGGCGCAAACATCCAGTAAAAAGATGATAGGGATTAAGTAATGAAAATATATTTTTAT
>JAOZVI010000071.1 GCA_029938265.1 Flavobacteriaceae bacterium
GGTTATGGGAGCATTGGAATGGCATTTATATTTGCCGGTTCCTGGGTATTTTTTATGCTAAAAGGAATTGATTCAAATTAAAATATTTAAAAAAAACTAAATGAATAATCGAATTAAAGAGTTACGAGCAAGAGATAATCTCACACAACTCGATCTGGCAAAAATGGCTGAAGTAAGAAGAGAAACCATCGTTTTTCTCGAAAAAGGAAAATACAACCCTTCTTTAAAATTAGCATACGATATTTCGAAAATCTTTAACTTACCCATTGAAGAAGTTTTTATTTTTTAATGATAAAATAATTTATTAATATTTTTTCACTATCTGCAAAAGACTACTTTCAAACATACTCTGTATTACAAATTTTAATTTTTGTAACAAAAAACCTATTTTTACTACTAATAATTAAATCAACTTAAAGTGTGACCAAAGATTTAGAACATAAATTTGTTGCAGAATTAGAAGAACATCAAAATATCATTCATAAAGTTTGTAGAACATATACAAATAATGAAGCTGCACATAAAGATCTTTTTCAAGAAATAACCATTCAACTTTGGAGAGCTTATCCTAAGTTTAGAGGAGAATCTAAATTTAGTACGTGGATGTATAGAGTATCTTTTAATACAGCTATCTCATTATACAGAAAATCGAAAAGAAATATTAATACCTCCCCGATCTATGATAATCTAAAAGAATTGGAATATCAAAAATATGACGATGAACACGATAAACAATTAGATTTATTGTACAAAGCCATTCACAGTTTAAACGATATTGAAAAAGCTTTAGCCTTATTATATCTCGAAGATAAAAGTTATAGAGAAATATCTAATACACTGGGTATTAGCGAGGTAAATGCAAGAGTGAAAATGAACAGAACAAAAACAAAATTAAAAAACATTTTAAATCCATAAATATGGTTCCATTAGAGAATTTGAAAAATGTTTGGAATAAACAGGAAGATTGTAAGTACAAATTTTCCAAAGAGGAGATCAATAAGATGATCTATCAAAAATCTTCATCTGTAGTTAAATGGATCTTGATCATCAGCATCTTGGAATTCGTTTTACCTTACATACTCTTATTATTTACTGATTATGATTCATCTAAAGATTTTTATATTAAATATGATCTAACGGGCATAATGAAGATCTATTTTATAATTCATTTTATAGTGATACTGTATTTTATTTATATTTTTTACAAAAATTACAAAAATATCTCGGTTGGAAATAGTGTGAAAGAATTAATGAAGAACATTATTAAAACCCGGAAAACAGTTAAATATTACATTTATTATAATATCGGAATAGCGGCAGTTATTGGTGTAAACATTTTTTATAAAGTTTTTACTTCGGCTACTTTTAAAGAAACTTTACCCGAAAACACAAATCTAATTACCCTGTGGGCAATTGCCTTAGTATTATTTACAATTGTACTATTGATACTGTGGGGTATCTATAGACTTATTTACGGTTTATTATTAAAAAAATTAAAGGTTAATTATGCCGAGTTAGAAAAAAATGAGTAGTTTTTTTGATTAAAGATCATCCACTGATCCTTTTCCTTCTCTAATAATTTCAATTTCATCACTTGTTAGATCAACAATTGTTGATGCCTGATTACCGCCATAACCTCCATCAATAACCAAATCAACTTTATCTTTCCATTTCTCATAGATCAATTCAGGGTCTGTGGTGTATTCAACAATATCATCTTCATCATATATTGAGGTTGATACAATTGGATTTCCTAACTGACGAACAATTTCTCGTACAATATTGTTATCAGGAATTCGAATACCAACAGTTCTTTTCTTTTTGAATGCTTTTGGTAAATTGTTGTTTCCTTTTAAAATAAAAGTGAATGGACCGGGCAATGCTCTCTTTAATATTTTATACGTTGGCGTATCGATCTGCTTAACATAATCTGATAAATTACTCAAATCAAAACAAATAAATGAAAAGTTAGCTTTATTCAGTTTAATACCTTTGTATCGCGCTACTTTTTCTAAAGCAGCATTATTAGTAATATCACACCCCAAACCGTAAACGGTATCAGTTGGGTAAATAATTAATCCACCTTTTTTTAAAACATCAACTACTTTAACTATTTGCTTAGGGTTTGGATTTTCATTATATAACTTAATAAATTGCGACATAATAGGATGATTAAATTATTCAGTCACTTTATATTTAATTACTTTCAACCAATCTAAATCCCTCACCATGAATATTAACGATCTCAACCTTATCATCAAGTTTCAAATATTTACGCAATTTTGCTATATAAACATCCATACTTCTAGAAGTAAAATAATTATCATCTCTCCAGATCTTTGTAAGTGCCATTTCTCGGGGTAAAAGATCATTTTTGTAAATCGCCAATAATTTAAGTAATTTGTTCTCTTTTGGTGAGAGTTTTCTTGCTTCACCTCCTTCATATGATAATTGACGTAATTTAGAATCAAAATAAAAACCACCAATTTCAAATTCAAACTGATTGTCTTCAGCAGAAGTATCAACTTCATTACGCTGTAGAATTGCTTTTAGTTTATACAATAATACTTCACTGTCAAAAGGTTTATTTAAATAGTCATCTGCCCCTACCTGATAACCTTTTAAAACATCTTCTTTCATTGTTTTTGCAGTTAAAAATATTATTGGCATATCAGCATTCGCAGATTTAATATCTTTAGCTAAAGTAAACCCATCTTTTTTGGGCATCATTACATCTAAAATACAAATATCAAATTCGTCGTTTTTAAATGTAATTAAGCCTTCTAATCCATCTTTTGCATGGGTTACATCATAGTCATTTAACATTAAATAATCTTTAAGAACTGTCCCAAAATTAGGATCATCTTCTACTAGTAAAATCTTTTTATTTGCCATAATTTTAAATTTAAATTAGAGGTAATTTTATGGTAAAAGTACTTCCTTTACCTTTTTCACTTTCAACATATACCGTTCCATGGTGCATTTCGGTAATACGTTTAACATATGCTAATCCAAGGCCATGTCCTTTTACATTATGTATATTTCCGCTTTGTTCGCGGTAAAATTTATCAAAAACTTTATTTTGCACTTTTTTATTCATACCAATACCCTGATCTTTTATTTTTAAAATGATCTTATTTCCTGCATTTTCAGTATAAACATCAATTTTGGGCGCTTCATCAGAATATTTTATTGCATTTTCTAACATATTAACTATTACATTGGTAAAATGAAAACTATTTGCTAAAACTTCACTCAAACTTGCTTTATAATGTTTCTTGATATATCCATTTCTATTTTTTACCAACAGATCAACATGAGATATTGCTTCATCAATCAGGTCGTTTAGATCAATAACTTCCTTACTCATATCTAGCTGTTTTTTATCAAGTTTAGAGATTCGCAATACATTTTCTACCTGTGCGTGCATTCGTTTATTTTCTTCACGAATCATCTCTACATACCGAATAACTTTTTCCTTATTTTCAATAATTTTAGGATTCTTTATTGAATCAATCGCTAAATTTATGGTTGCAATTGGTGTTTTAAATTCATGGGTCATATTATTGATAAAATCTGTTTTAATATCTGATATCTTTTTTTGCCTGATCAATTGATAAATTGAACTGGCAAAAACTAACATAATAACCAGAATAAAAAATGCCGAAAGAATCAAATTCTTTGAAATAGCCGATAAAATATATTCTTTCTTTTCGGAAAAATTCACATATAAACTATAATCACTTTCTCCATTACCATCGATAAATAAAGGAACTTGATAACTACTACCACTCTCTTTTTCAAAATGAGGTGATTTCACTTTTGTAATCAGATCCTCATTAAAAACTCCATATTCAAAATTTGTTTCAATATTCCTGGCTCTCAGTTCATTATCAATATTCAGCCTTATTTCATTATTACTTACTCTATCATATATTGGTTGTCTCGAAACAATATTCTGAAAAAAATTCTCAAATTGCAATTTATCGTACTTATCTAATCTATCAATTTTAACCAATTTATCTTTTGGAGATAATTCTGTAAAATCTTTTGAATAGAATTCAATCTTTTCAATTTGGGTCTCTTGCTTACTGATAAATGTTTTAAAATTTATTGTATCAGATTCTAATGGTGAAATTTGTGTTTTATAATTATTTTCTAAAACACTTTGTCTAAACGTAAAAATTTCATTTCTACTTGTATCAATTTGCTTGTAAAAGAAATCTTTAACACCCCTTTCTTTTGAAATTTGCATGCTGTCTAGCATTGGTGCAAATTTTATAACATTATCTTTAAATTCTCTTTTTTGAATATTCTCCGAAACTTTTGCAAGAGCATATTTTACACTTGTTGAAAATTGTTGTTCACGCATTTCAATAGTACTCCTAATCCAATAAATCTGAACTGTAACAATACCAATGAGGGCTATACCCATTAATACCAATAAAAGTACAAAAATTCGTCTACTCATTTTAACAAATTTAAAACATCTTTAACTCTTTACTAATGTTTTAACATTTGTTAACAAATATAAGCATTAATTTAACTTTTTCTTAAGATATCTACAAATATTGATAAAGGCTATTTAATTAACTCATGAAAGATTTTCTTTACTTGTACTCTACTCTGATCCAAGTCAATATTACTGATGACAAAATCTGCAGATTCAATTTTTTTTGCATCATCTAATTGATTGTTCATTCTCGAAATAATTTGATTTTTATCTATTCTATCCCGTTTGATAATTCTTTCAATTCTCAAATCTTTGGATGCAGTTACGGTAATTATATAATCAAAATCATTTTGTTTATTATTCTCAAATAGAATCGCATTTTCTTGAATCACAAAATCACCTTTTTGATCTTTTACCCAATTTTTAAAATGCCTATCTACTTCAGGATGGACTATTGAGTTAATTTTTAGTAGCTTTTCTTTATCATTAAAAATGATCTCAGCCAAAAAAGCTCTGTTTAAATTTCCATTTTTATAGGATTCTTTTCCAAATTCTTTAATTAGTTTTTCTCGAATCTGTTGTGATGAATTCATTAATCTCTTTGCTTCATCATCAGCATAATAAACAGCTACACCTAATTCTTCAAACATTTTGGCAATCGTACTCTTTCCACTACCTATACCTCCGGTTAATCCTACAGTTATCATCAATAAAGCTATTTTTTAATCAAATATTCTATCTTATTTGGAATAATCTTAACGGAAGTGATCATCTCGGGTTGTTCAATAATTTTTGGCATCAAATGATCTAATGAATTGTCTTGAGATTCTTTAAAATCACAAATTACCTTAAAACTTTCAGAAACAACTTTATTATAATCTGAAAGTGCAACTTGAAATACTATTTTTACTTCTTTGGGATAAGTACTAATAATTGATGTTTTTGGTACATTGATCACTTCAAAAGGCATCGTGAAAGTACCCTCTGTAAATTTATCAACTTTTCCAGTTATAACAATATGATCTACTGATAAACTCACTTTTTCATCTGGTACAATTAACGGAATGTTTTTCTCAAAACTCTCAGTTATCTTCTCTATATCAACAGATTTGGTTTTGATTTCTGAAATACTGTCTATAATCCCTTTTGGACCAGAAATTGTTATAAAATCGGGTTTAAAAACAATATCATTAACCAAATTAAAACCTGATTTAAAATGTAAATCTATATCAGATACAACTTTCACTTTTTTTGAAAATTTCTTACCAAAATCAAAGTATAAAGTATCCGGTTTTATTTTTAACAAGTCCATTTCTGCTGAAAATTGTGCTTGAATAGAATTGATATTTGAGCTTGTTTCAGAAAAATAAATGCTATTTTTTTTGTGTTTAATATCTTTTAAAGAATAATTTATTTTTTTTTCTTTGATCTTGTGTCTCAATAAAATAAAACCCCTGGTCTTAAGTGTTAAAATGATTTCTTGAAGTGGTTCGCTTTGCAATAATTTTTTAGCAGGAATGTCAATATAATTTACTTCAATTCTTACATCTGCTATATACTCCTCAGATAATTTAATCAACATCCAAAATAAAAATGACATCGTTAAAAAAAATAAAAACACCCTAAGTTTTTTATTATTCTTCAAAGAATCAATTTTTTTTTGAGATTGCTTTTGTATCATAAAAAATTTTAAATAAAGATATAAAAAAATGAGTTCTGCCTGAACAGAACTCACAATAATATTTTTTTACAAATTATTTTTTCTTTTTATCTACTACAGGAAGATACTTTTTACTCAACTCCATTGAAAGCGCAGAACGTTCAAATTTAATCTTTCCGGCACTTGTTTCAATGATACAGGTATTATCATTATCATTCAATTCAACTATTTTTCCGTGAATTCCACTGGTGGTTACTATTTTTGCACCTCTTTTGATAGTGCCTTGAAACTTTTTCTCATCTTTTTGACGCTTCATTTGGGGGCGGATCATAAAGAGATAAATTACCAGGAACATTAATGGAATTAATATAATATTTGTCATATTACTCCCTTGTAAAAAAATTGTATCATACATAATCTTAATTATTTTATTTTTGTTTTTGGTGTTACAAATGCCTTAATTAATAATAACTCTTTTCCTTTTTGAGAATTGGTTATCAATGTAATTCGTTTTTGTTGTTTGTTAGGTTTTCCTCTCGAATTAAATATAACTTTAATTTCGGCAGATTTTCCTGAAAGAATTGGTTCTCTGGGCCATTCAGGTATTGTACAGCCACAAGTAGCTTTAGCCGAAGTAATGATTAACTCTTTTTTACCTGTATTGGTGAAATTAAAAACAGTTTCAACTACATCTCCTTCATTAATTGTCCCAAAGTCATATTCAACATTTTCAAATTTCATAACCGGACTATCATATTTTATTTCATGATCTCTTTTCTTTGCTGTTTCAAGATTGTCTTTGTTAATTTTTGTTGTAGGATCATTATTACAAGAAAATAATGTTACAACTAAAAACAGAGTTACTAAAAATATTATTCGTTTCATGTGCTTAAATTTATCGTTGCCAAATATAAAAAATTATAACAATCCTCTTCCAATTTTATTCAACCTTTTATCCTGTTGATATACTTTAAGTAATTTATCTAAAACACCGTTAATAAAAAAGCTGCTCTTTTGAGTGGAGTAATCTTTTGAAATTTCTATGTACTCATTAATCGTTACTTTAGTGGGAATTGACGGGAAATACAAAAATTCGGTCAATGCCATCTTAATCAAGATCATATCAACTTCAGCAATTCTCTCGTTATCCCAATTGGGTGTTTTACTATCAACATCTGCGTCAAAATCAGTACTATGTAAAACTGTCTTTCGAAAAATATCCAACATAAATTCCCGATCGTCTTCTTTAATTTCTAAATTATTGAGATTTACGAATTGATTGGGTTTTAAATTTTTTATTGTTTTAATTATCATTGTATTAATGAAAGGCAGATCATCAAGCCAATTTAAATTCAAACTTTCGTAATAATCAAAAAGCTTATCATTTGGCGCAAAAACTTCTTTAAAAGCCTTTAAAATAAATTCTTTATCCTCTTCAAATGAATTTGTTTTTGATTTTAAATAATCTTTAAAAATTTTATTCTCTTTAAGTCTATCTAAAATTATTCTTACATATTCTCTATCTTCCTTCCAATTATCTAATTTTTTTTCTTTTGCATAGTTTTGTAGAACAGTACTTTGTTCTATTGCCTTAATTACACTATTATTTACAAATTTTAAACTAGGTTTTTTATCTTCTGAAGTTGCTAAAAACTTTTTCTTTTGAATCTCAAGATGTTCATTTGCCATGTTTTTAACCTCAACCAAAAGTAATAATTGTAAAACATAAAGTTCTAATGTTTTTTTTACACTTAGATCTAAAAATTTTTCTTCTCTAGTAAGATCATCACTTTTTGATTGAAGCAAGGCGTAAATGGATTGCATTACCTTAATTCGAATATGTCGTCTATTCACCATAATTTAAAAGATCACAAAAAAGATTAATTTTAAAATATTTACAAATTTAATCTTTTTTTAAAAAAATTAGGTTTTAAATCTGAAATTTAAAAATATTCATATAAACCCGTATCTTCGTCAAAAAAATAAATCTTTGTTTTTCTTTAATGAGCGCCCTTAAATATTTAAATAAATACTTTTATAAATATCGATTCCGGTTAATTATAGGTCTCTTAATTACTGTTCTATCGAAAATATTTGTTTTACAAATACCACAATTTATTAGAGAATCACTTAACATTGTTGAAGATTATAACAAAAACCTAGTCAATGATATAGATACCGTTAAACACCAGCTTTTAATAAATATTTCTTTTATAATTGGTGCTGCAATTCTTTCCGGTTTTTTTACTTTTTTAATGCGTCAAACGCTTATTGTAATGTCTCGTTTGATTGAATTTGATCTAAAAAATGAAATTTACCAACATTACCAACGACTTTCATTAAGTTTTTATAAAAAAAATCGCACTGGAGATTTGATGAACCGAATAAGTGAAGATGTTGGAAAAGTAAGAATGTATTTTGGACCTGCCATTATGTATTCAATGAATATGCTGGTTTTATTTGTGATTGCCATTACAAAAATGATCAATATTGATGCTAAACTTACTTTGTACACTTTGCTACCTTTTCCAATTTTGTCAATTTCAATTTATTATTTGAGTAGGGTGATCAACGAAAGAAGTGCTGTAGTACAGCAATACCTATCAAAATTAACAACTTTCTCTCAAGAGTTTTTCTCAGGCATCAATGTTGTTAAAGCATATAGTATTGAAAAACAAACTGCTATTGACTTTGACAATCTAGCCACTATTAGTAAGCAAAAAAATATCGATCTGTACAAAGCACAGGCTTTATTTTTTCCGTTAATGATCCTGTTGATAGGCATTAGTAATCTTATTGTAATTTATATTGGTGGTATGCAATATATCAATGGTGAAATTAAAAATATTGGCTATATAGCCGAATTTATAATCTATATCAATATGTTAACCTGGCCCGTGGCGGTTGTGGGATGGGTAACTTCAATAGTTCAACAAGCTGAAGTTTCTCAAAGACGAATTAATGAATTTTTAGAGGAAGTTCCAAATATTGAAAACGGAAAATCTAAACCCACTGAAATTCACGGTGATATAAAATTTAAAAATGTAAGGTTTACCTATAATGACACAGAAATTACAGCCTTAAAAGATATTAGTTTTTCGATTAAACAAGGTAAAACCTTAGCAATTTTAGGAAAAACCGGCTCAGGCAAATCAACCATAGTTAATTTAATCGCCCGAATGTATGATACAGATTCAGGGGAAGTGTTAATCGACGATATCCCCATAAGAAATATAAATTTATTTTCATTAAGAGATGCTATAGGTTTTGTTCCGCAGGATGCTTTTTTATTTTCTGATACCATTAAAAATAACATCAAGATTGGTAATGAAAATGCTACTGATGATGAGATTATCAAAGCAGCTAAAGATGCGTATATCCATCATAATATTATTACATTCAATAAAAAATATGACACATTGGTTGGTGAAAGAGGTGTGACATTATCCGGAGGACAAAAACAAAGAGTATCAATCGCCAGAGCGATAATCTCTCAACCTAAAATATTGATTTTTGATGATTGTTTATCGGCTGTTGATACAGAAACGGAAGAAATCATCTTAAAAAATTTACAAAAAGAGAGTATCGGTAAAACAACTATTATTGTTAGTCATCGAACATCTTCTGTTAAAAATGCCGATAAAATAATTGTAATCGATCAAGGAAAGATAGTTCAAAGAGGTACACATGATGAATTAAAATCTCAAAATGGATACTACCAAGACATTTATAATCAACAACTTGAAGAACAAACTGACATAAGTTAATAAGTGAAAATAAACTAATAAAAAAAATGTTGCATACTTGGTTAATTTTTATAGATTTGTCATAATTATACTTAATATAAACACAATTTAAAGAAAAGATATTATGAGTGACAAAGGTTATATTGAACAAGAAGAGATTTTTTCTCAGGTTTTGAGAGCAGGCCGTAGAACTTACTTTTTTGACGTGAGAGAAACAAAAGCCGGTGATTATTATTTAACTATTACTGAGAGTAAAAAATTTACTCATGAAGATGGATCATTTCATTACAAAAAACACAAAATATATTTATACAAAGAAGATTTTGATACTTTTAGAGAAATGCTAGACAAATCAACCGATTTTATCATTAATGAAAAAGGACAAGAAGTAATATCAGAACGTCATCAAAAAGATTTTCACAAACCAAATGAAATACATGCCAATGGTGAAGAAGTTGAAAAATCTTCTCCTGAAAGTTTTACAGATATCAATTTTGAAGATATTTAGAAACCAACTAAAGCCGCTTAAATAAGCGGTTTTTTTATTTCTTTTATTAAAACTAATACTCGCTTAGCTTCTATAATTTCATTAAACAATCCTTTATTTAACAGATTGTGCTAAAATTACTTTGGTTGTTAAAGAAACCGATATCAATAAAAGCTTTTCGATCCTTATTAATCTAAAGATTTCATAATCTTTGCTCTGTATAACTTTTATTGATTCTAAAAATAAATAGTTTTATCGAAGATTTTGATGATATTTTTGTTGAAAATATTTAAAATACATATACAATTTATAGTTTACTTCCATTCCATAATCTACTGTAGGATCATAATCAATGCGTTGTTCGTATAAACTAGGATTGAATACACTGGGTTGTAAAACACGTTGATTCCATTCGATTACATACATATTATTTTTAAATTCCAAAGTGTGTTGCGAATAATAATTCATGGGTTTTTGAGTAACCAGCCATGAATCAAATCCAATTTCTATGATAATAATTTCATATTCTAATTCGTCGTTGGCTATTCTTATCGTATCCTGACTTGTTTTATTTTCTCTTTCTGTTGTATTGTTATTTTTAACCAGTTCATTTTTTGCACCTGTACTTTGAGAACTTGTGCAACTATAGATTAATAATGAAAAAACAACAATTATCATTAAATTTTTCATAAAAGTAGAATTTAGAAATCATTAAATACTTAACAATTTTAATGCCAAAATTTTAGTCATCAAAAGGAAACTCTTTATGAATATCCCAATATTTATCATTGTGTTTTAGCAAAAATATGCTATTAACTTTAAAAGAATTTTCAAACTTTTTTTCTTTATAATTTAACCATGCCTTATGAAACATCTCTTTGCTCAAATCACGTGTTGCAATGGTTAAATGTGGATAGATAATTTGATTGATCTCTTTTTTATTAAATTCTAATTGATTTATCAACAAACTATTAAGCTCTTTATGGAGATTTATTATTGGTTTGTGATCAACAATATTAATAAAAATAACTCTAGGCGAAAAGCAACCAAAATCTAACAGATCAATATTAAATATATTTTGTTTGGCTGCAAAGTTTTTCAATTGAATGATCATTTGGCTTTCATTTTCCTCAATTTTCCTAAAAGGCATTTGTAAAGTAACATGAGCAGGTGATTTTAAAGCATGCTGAGCGTTAAAATTCAATTTCATTTCCTCTTTCAATAATCTAATCTCTTCTCTTAATGATAGATGTGGAATAAGTGCAATAAAAAAAAGCTTCTTTTTATCCATGATATAAAATTACTAAAAAGAATATGTTTAGTTTCTATTAATTATTGCAAATAAAAAAAAGCCCTGATTACGGGCTTTTTAACAATATTTTAGATTAATGATCCTTATTCATCTTCTTCATCTTCTTTATCTTTCTTTTTCCCTTTCACCTTATTCCAAATTTTAATTTCATC
>JAOZVI010000199.1 GCA_029938265.1 Flavobacteriaceae bacterium
TCTCCGTGGCTATATCCTGCCTGGAGGGGCCCTTGGTTCCTTCTATGGAAACCTCCCAGGGGATAGGAATAAATAAAAATAGTTTACTATATCCCTTCAGGACTAGGCAGACTCAATTTGTTGTGAGGACCAAATCTGGTCGGCGGGAGCGGTGTCAAGCGGCTCCCAATCCGCCTCACCGGCCCGAAGGGCACAGGAGATGTTTATTTTTTCTTTCGAATAAGCTCCCTTGTCCCCGCATCGAAGAACGGGTCCAGCCAGAACAGAATCCTGTCCTTGTTGTCCTTCCACGCGGTCTTACCCTTGAATCCAAGTTTACCGGCGATATCCGATTTCTTGATGGATTCGCCTTCTGCTATCTCTAATAACTCGCAAAATCCTAGCACCTGAGGATTATCATCCAGCTTCCCATCCTTCCATCGATACGCCGCCTGTAGGGCAAAATCTGGAAGCACGGTGCGGTGTAAAGCAGACAGCCATTCAAGGTGGGGAATAGCGATTACTACATCCACATCCTGATCCATCCTGATCGCTGAGCGATACAATGCTTGATACAGCTCATCCAGCGCCGAACACGCATAGATTTCCTGAATATCGGGAACCTCGAAGTAGCCGCGGTGCATTCTAGGTGCGCCATGCTTGTTATAGATGGATGGTCTAGGGATTGTGCGTTTATTATCAAGCGCCAGCTCCATCGCACAGTTGTCCACGGTCGTGAATACACTCATGCAACTCAACACAACTAGAGTGCGATCTGAGACTTCGTTGGTGCCTTTAAGCCTCCCTCGGTTGATCACCTTAATGTCGACATCATGGTGAAGGGCAGGCTTCAGCATCTTGATGATCTTCGCTCCGCTTCCGTCCTGTTTGGACAACGTCAGCAATACCTTGGTGTGCCTCTTCAGTTCTGAATGCGCCTTCAGCAGTGCGTTGCTGGCGTTAATGTTATCGCCTACCTTGCTCCGCATAGGATTGGCTTCGATCACATACAGGTTGACCCGATGGGAGTTGGGCTGCAGGTCAACACAGCGGTGGATCTTCATGGAGTCGGGATAGGTATTGGGACTGAGTGACGCTGAGGCATTCAGTATCCATAGCTTGCGGGCTTTGATGGAGCCCAGTCCAATGCGGTTTTTCTTCAGGTGCAATCGTGGTGTTCCGTTTTTGTCCTGAGTCTCGTGCAGGATGAAGTCGGTCTCTAGGTTTCTGGCTGATCGGAAGAAAAAGTAAAAGCTCCACACATGCTCAGGCACTGATCCCATGGCTGAGCTGATCGCCATGCCTATGTCGCTCAAACCGTCTTTAACGAGCTTGGTGTTGGAGGAGAATGCAGCGTAGTGGTTGCCGCAGTAAGTGGGATTGTTCAGAGTGGGGTCGTACTTCAGCACCGAGTGTTCGATATAGTGCTCCATCAGGGTTCCCGGCAAGAGCTTGCCTAGATTGCGGTACTGATTGCCTGTCACCTTGCATGTCCATCTATCGATATCCAACAGCTCCTTAAGGGTGAAGTCCGCCGAGAGCATGGTTTGCAGGTCTTCATCGATGATCACAGAAGCTTTGGTGTTAATCTTGCCTTGTTCAGCCAGTATCAGGAATCCCTGGTGGGTCATGATTGCAGCGGATTGCTTCAGGGCTTTATCCCGACCATAAAAGGTGCATGCTTTGTGATGCGCACAGGTATTACAAATACACTCATCTCCCTTGACCGTTTCTTTCCAGGTGCGGCTCTTGCCGGTGAGTGATTTGCACTGCTGTTGATCGAATCCATGATAGACGCCGGCATCCATATTTGGATCAAGATTTAGAAGCACGCTATGGGCTTTCCTTACGGCATCCAGCGTCTCGACGATATAGATGTAGGGCTCTGTTCCGGCCGCCTTGGCGGCGATCCTGCACAACGCCCATGTGGACTTACCGTAACCGCATCCGGTCTCGAATACGCCGCTATCGCATTTGTTGAATAAGTGCTCGTGGAATTTCAGCGAGTTCTGGAGCGCATCAGTGGACGCCAATGCGAACTCAGCTATGTATTTTTTGAGCATGCCCACCACATCACTGTCGGGATCACTGCACTCGGTCAGCCTATGTGTTTCCAACATTTCCGTACTGCGTACTAGAGCGGTGTGGTCGGTGTTCCTGCTGTAGTAGACCGCTTTGTTGCCGGAGATCTTATCCAGAATACGTTGTAGTTCTTTCTCCAGACGGTCACCATACTTGTCGGCAAAGTCGACATTCTCCAGCAGAGCACCGTGGATGGTTTCCAAAGAGTAGCCCATGCTGTTGAGTTTCAAAACAACTATGAAGAAGTCGTGACTGCGGTCGCCGGTGCCTGGATCCAATGCAATATCCTGAGCTTCCTCCGGTAGATCCTTAAAGGGAATATCATCGCTCCTTGCGGAATGCCGATAGAGTTTGGTTTTCTGTTCTATAAGATCATCGATACCGTATTGATAGTGGAGTTTTTGTAATGTCTCCATAGAGGTGATGTTGGCGCTGTTGAACTCGATTATATTACTTGTGACAGGCGCGCAACCTTCCTTGAGATTGATGGTGCAGGGGATACGGAACAGATGCTCCGGAGAGGGCAGGGTATCGGAGTACGATAGGGTTTTGATGGTGGTGCATATCTTCAGCCATTCGTCTCTTGCTTCCTGATTGGTTAGATCGAGTTTCTTGTCGAGTAGGTACAAAGCTTGTATGCTGTGTCCGGTGTTCCAGATCATAGTTGGCTTGATGGGAAGGGATTTTAAATAGCATAGGGTTTCGGCTTCGTTGGTAAAGTGTGTCTTTACCTTATGCCCTTCGGTTCCGAAGTCGAGATCCAGGCAGAAGCCCCGCTGTTTAGAGAATGAGTCCCGTAAGTCTGGCGTGCTTTCTTTATTTAATAACACAGAGGGGGTGAAATAGAGGTTGGGCTTAGCTTGATTAGTGAGGAACCAATCTTCGATTTCAGAGTAACCTAGCGTGTATTGGTGGAACTTCGTTCCGTCATTTTGTGCGAAGTATACAAACTCGCCCTCCCTGTAAAGTGCCTGAAACAAGGAGGCTATAGCGTAATTATGCTGTATAATTGCCTTCATCTAAAAAAGGGGGGGCATTAGAATATAGTATAAGCTTTACTAGTATTGAAACACCCCCCTTTTGCGTTCACCCTGAAAAAAGCATTTTCATCACCGCTAGGCCAGTAAAAGAAGTTAAAATTTGGCCACGAGCGACAGTGAGTGGGTAAGCGAGTCGAGCGATCCTGCGAAGCAAACGCATCCAAGGCGAAGGGAGCGAAGTCGACCGGAGTGCCGGAGTCCGCCGAAGGAGGACGGAGCGCCTTTATGCGTGAAGGATTGCGAGACTCTCTAGGTTAAGTACTAGTAAGTTAAGAGGAATAAAAATAGAACAAAAAAGGAGGC
>JAOZVI010000200.1 GCA_029938265.1 Flavobacteriaceae bacterium
AGAATCAGAATTCATCCTAAAAATTCTGATATTGTTTATGCAGCTGTTTTAGGCGATCTGTATAAATCTTCAAACGAAAGAGGTGTTTATAAATCTGTTAACGGAGGTGCGTCTTGGAAAAAAGTTCTATTTTCCAATACAGATGCAGGTGCAATCGACTTAATTATTGATCCAAATAATCCCAGAATTTTATATGCCTCTACCTGGAATGTTAGGAGAACTCCATACAGCCTTTCAAGTGGTGGTGATGGTTCTGCTTTATGGAAAAGTATGGATGGTGGAGAAACGTGGAAAAATATTTCGAAAAATGAAGGTTTACCAAAAGGTATTTGGGGCATTAGTGGCATTGCTGTTTCTCCTGTTAATTCTGATATTGTTTGGGCACTGATAGAAAATAAAAAGGGTGGTATTTACAAATCAACTGATGCCGGAAAAACCTGGAAATTGATTAATAGCGAACGTAAACTACGACAACGTGCTTGGTATTATACGCGTATCTATGCTGATACTCAAGATGAAAAAATTATATATGTATTAAATGTACAATATCACCGTTCAAAAGACGGAGGAAAGACCTTTGAAAAATTTAATGCGCCACATGGTGACCATCACGATCTTTGGATTGCTCCTGAAGATAACCAACGAATGATCATTGGTGATGATGGAGGTGCCCAGGTGAGTTATGATGCCGGAAAAAATTGGTCAACCTATCACAACCAACCTACATCTCAATTTTATAGAGTTACAACTGACGATCATTTCCCTTACAGGATATACGGTGCGCAACAAGACAATTCAACTGTACGAATTTTTCACAGAACAGATGGCAGGTTTATTGGTGAAAAAGACTGGGAATCTACTGCAGGCGGAGAAAGTGCTCATATAGCTATTGATCCTAAAAATAATGACATCGTTTATGCCGGAAGTTATGATGGTTTTTTTACAAGAGTTAATCACAAAACTAAAGAATATAGAGCCATTAATGTGTGGCCTGATAACCCAATGGGGCACGGAGCAGAAGATTTTAAATATCGTTTTCAATGGAATTTTCCTATCTTCTTTTCGCCTAATAATCCAAAAAAACTATATGCAGCTTCCAATCATTTACACGTAACCTATAACGAGGGTCAATCCTGGGAAGTTATTAGTGGAGATCTCACCAAAAACGATCCAAAGACATTAGTTTCTTCTGGTGGCCCAATTACACAAGATAATACAGGTGTTGAATATTACGGAACCATTTTTGCTGCAACCGAATCTCCTTTTGAAAAAGATCTGATCTGGACTGGTTCGGATGACGGATTGGTTCATATCACAAAAAATGGAGGCAAAGACTGGCAAAATATAACACCTAAAAACATGCCCGAATGGATGATGATCAATTGTATTGAAATAAATCCTTTTGTTAAAGGAGGTGCTTATATTGTAGGTACAAAATACAAATCAGGTGATTATAAACCCTATATATACAAAACTGTAAATTATGGAAGATCATGGAAATTGATTGTGAATGGAATTGAAAATGAAGACTTTACAAGAGCGTTAAGAGCTGATCCCAAAAGAAAAGGATTGTTGTATGCCGGAACAGAAAGAGGAATGTACATAAGTTTTGACGATGGAAATAGCTGGCAAAAATTTAAATTAAATCTACCCGTTGTTCCCATTACCGATCTTGCAATTAAAAATAATAATTTGATCGCCGCTACACAAGGACGATCTTTTTGGATAATCGATGATCTTACACCTTTACATCAAATAAATAACGATTTAATTAAAAATGATCTTATTTTGTATAAACCCATGGATAGCTACAGAATGGGTGGAGGAAACGGAAAATCTTCAAAAACTCAAGGCCAAAACCATAATGGTGGTGTGGCAATTAATTTTTATGTAAAAGATACCACTAAAACAGATACCATTTCATTAACGTTTTTAGATAAAAACAAAAATATTATTAAGAAATTTTCAACTCATCCTGATAAAGACAAAAAAGAAGAAGAACTAAAGGTAAAACCTGGAAGCAATCAGTTTAACTGGAATTTAAAATATCAGGATGCAGAAAAAGTAGAAGGAATGATCTTATGGTGGGCTTCGCTTAGCGGACCAAAAACTTTGCCCGGAAATTATTTAGTTAAGTTGACAAAAAATAATATGAGCAGAACAAAAGAGTTTACAATTCTAAAAGATCCAAGAAGTGAAGCTTCTGCAGAAGATATGCAGGCTCAATTTGATTTTACAATTGAAGTTAGAGATAAATTAACTGAAATTCATAAAGCTTTAAAAAATATTTCTAAAGTTAATCCCCAAATTGAACAGCTTAAAAAATCAATTCCTGATAAAGAAAAACATAAAGATTTAATTGATTTTGCTGATAGAATTATAAAAGAAATGACCACAATTGAGAATAATCTGTATCAAACAAAAAGTAAGAGCTCTCAAGATCCGCTTAATTTTCCTATCAAGTTAAATAACAAATTAGGGCACTTGAATTCACTTACTTCAATGGGTAATTTTAAACCAACCGACCAGGCTGTTGCTTTTAAAAATGAAATTATTAAGGAAATTGATAAAGAATTAGTAGATCTATACTCAATCTTCAATACTGATATCAAAGAATTAAATAAAAAAGTTAGAGAAAGTAATATTAATTTAATTCAGATCGATTAAAGGGAATTAAAAAAATATTTCAGTTCGTTAAGTTTTAAAAATCCAACCGGCAAGCAAACATGCAGGTTGGTTTTATGGTGTAATGATCCTTTGAAAAAAATTCTTTAAGAACAATGATCAAACTTATTTATTTGATCTTTCCTGAAGTTTCTTGGCTTTACGCCTGTAAAAAAAAGCGATGATCAAACCATAAACAACAGCACCAACCACTTTGGAAAATAAAAATTCCTGACTTAGAAATTTTGTAGTAATATCTGATGCTGTCTCACTTCTGACCAGTGATATAAAAAGTTCAATGATCACTACAATTATAAAAAATAATAATGCCGACAAAACAGCTATTTTCCAAAATGGATATTCCTGAAATTTTTTAATCATTTTATTTTAATTTTTTGTTATTGTGATGGCGATCATGATCGCGTTTTGTTTTAATGTCCAGTTTTTTATCAAATGATTCTTGTAAATCTATACCTGTTTGATTTGCAAGACAAAGCACAACAAATAAAACATCAGCTAGTTCTTCTCCAAGATCTTTATTTTTATCGCTTTCTTTTTCACTTTGTTCACCATATCTACGAGCGATAATTCGGGCTACTTCACCAACCTCTTCAGTTAATTGAGCCATATTGGTAAGCTCATTAAAATAACGAACTCCATGTTTTTTTATCCAGTTATCAACTTCGAGTTGTGCATTTTTAATACTCATTTGTAAAAACTTTTATA
>JAOZVI010000201.1:0-543 GCA_029938265.1 Flavobacteriaceae bacterium
CTAAGTTTAAGCCGATTGAGAAGAGCAGATAATTGTCCCCCCTCCATCCACGCGAGAAGAACTTTCGCGCCAGCACCGACATGAATGGGGGCTGTGTGGGTTTTCTCCGGTAAATACTGGATCGCATGATTGCCCCCTACATTTTTCAGGATCAAGCGCTCCGCACCTCTTCGAATTTGTATAACTACCGTTTCCCCGAAACGATTACGTAACCGCTCCATCTCCGAAATAGATAATTTGACGACAATCTGGTGAACGGCGACCGGATTTTCAGCAAGTGTCTGGATAAGTGGGCCAAGATAGTATCTACGTGTGGAAGGATCCTGTGAAATCATACCCTTACTTTGAAGGGTCTTCATGATTCTATGAATAGATGCCTTATTTACATCCAGGCGCCTTGATATTTCTGTGAGCTGCGTAACACCGCTTGATAGACACTTTAATACTTCGGCAGCACGAGCAATCGAATTGATTTCAGATGAATTGGCCATAAGAGTGTTTGTTTGCAATAATGAAACAGTTGTCACTTTAACATAAACATGT
>JAOZVI010000201.1:553-3386 GCA_029938265.1 Flavobacteriaceae bacterium
CATCGAAGGTTTGAGTGTCCTGCCAGTACCGCTATTTTACCTCCTTCCTGTACAGTTTTTGTTTGATAATGCTCATCAAAATTGCTCAAAATGGAGCATTTTATACCTGAAAAATTTCAAGATTAACTCCAGGATACCAGCGAAAAATGGAGCATCTTGAAATCAAAGATGGTTCCAGAGAACTGAACCGCTACGCGGAACTTTTTCCCATCCTCATTAATTGCCCCGTAACCCCATCCTACCCCTTTTTGCTTTAGAATATTTTTTTCATGACTGTTTTTTTGGTAAAATGGAGTGAGTAGCGTCATTCAAATCCATTCAACCAGAGGGGGGGGAGATCATGAGCAGCAAAATCAGAAATAAATTCGTAGAACACATGGAGGTATTTGACCTCACAAAGCAGACCCAAAGGAGTTATATTTCCGGAGTTAAAGGATTGGCCAGTTATTACAAACAATCTCCTGAGTTAATAACCAATGACCAGGTGCGAGGCTATTTCCGTCATCTTCTTCTGGAACGTAAATTGGCACGGACGTCATGTTATACTTATTTGTCGGGTATTATCCATTTTTACAAGCACATCTGTAATAGAGAGGTAGAGGATCGCTTCGGTTTGCCACCACGACGCAAAAGCAAAAAACTACCATCAGTCCTCAGCATAGAAGAGGTGGGTCGTTTACTGTCCTGTATTGAAAATCTCAAACATCGAGTAATACTAAAAACGATTTACAGTGCGGGCCTGCGAGTATCGGAAGCCATTAGGCTTAAACCCGAACATATCGAAAGTGATCCTTCAAGAATGATGCTCAGAATTGAACAAGGTAAGGGGCGAAAGGACCGCTATACAATCCTTTCCAAGAAACTTCTTGAGGAACTCAGAGAATACTGGCGGGTTTACTCACCGCAACAATGGCTCTTTCCAGGACAGAAGCCTGACACTCATATAACCTGTAGTTCTGTGTCATCGGCAATGTACGCAGCAAAAAAAAAGCCTGCATCACCAAAGAGTGCAGTCTTCATACACTCCGCCACTGCTTCGCCACACATCTTCTTTACCAGGGATACGATCTCTACACTATCAGTCAACTGCTCGGCCATGCCTCAATAAGAACCACCATCATCTATCTCCATATTGTTCCCGCCAGACACATCGAACTGAAAAGTCCCCTTGATTTTCTCGAGATAGAGAAGGAGGGAGTAAATGATGAATAAAAAAGATAGACAACTGGAGGTTGCCGATATCTTTCGTAAGTATGGGCAAAAATATAGAAAGAACAAATTTTTATCTTCTGAGCAGTCAAAGGCAATGCGACATATAGAAACGTGCCGGACTGCTGTACTTGGTGGACACATCGAAGCCTGTAACCACTGCGGATTTGAAAAGAATGCCTACAATTCTTGTCGAGACAGGCACTGCCCAAAATGCCAGACACTTGTAAAAGAAAAATGGCTCATTGCCAGAAAAGCTGAACTCCTACCGTGTCCTTATTTTCATAATGTGTTCACACTGCCGCATGAGCTCAATCCTCTTATTCTAGCCAATAAGCAAGTAATGCTTTCTATGCTGTTTGCTGCCGTCAAGGAAACGCTGCAGGTTTTTGCCGCCGACCCTCAATGGCGCCTTGTAGGCCAACTGGGAATCATCTCTGTTTTGCATACCTGGAACCAGAAGCTCATGGATCATTTCCACCTGCATTGCATTATCCCCGCAGGGGCCTTGACTCTTGATAAAAAGAAGTGGGTTGCGGTCAAAAATAAATATCTTTTTAAAGTTCAGTCACTGGCTAAAGAGTTTCAGAAAAGATATCTGAAAAAACTTGTTAAGGCTTATAAGCAAGAGAAGTTGAATTTTTATGGAAGGGCATCTGCTTTTGAGAATCAAAAAACATTCTCCCAGCTTATTAAAACAGTAGAAAATAAGCAGTGGATGGCATATTCAAAACAACCTTTTGGCGGTCCAGAGCAGGTACTTGACTATCTGGGGCGCTACACCCATCGTGTGGCAATTACCAACAATCGCATCACAGCAATTGAGGACGGTAAGGTGACGTTTACCTACAAAGACCGCAGTGATGAGAATAAAACAAAAGAATTGACGGTAAATGCAGCAGAATTTATTCGCAGGTATCTTCTGCATATTTTGCCAAGTGGATTCATGAAGATCCGCTACTTTGGTTTTCTAGCGAGTGCCAACAAGAAAAAGTGCATCCCTTTAATTCAACGGTTAATAGAGCCAAATTTCGAGTTCGTTGAAAAACAGGAAGAAACAATTCAGGAAATGATGCTGCGATTAACCGGCCACGACATCTCTCGTTGTCCTAAATGCGGTAAAGGAAAAATGATTTATATGGATGATCTACCCGTACCATCGATGGATTCATCCTAAGATTCATTTTGTAATAGAGTTTCAAACCGTGCAAAAATTCGAAACTTGAATTTAACGGGAGGGGTTCGCTTCATTTTAGCCAAATTTAGCATTGAAGAGCAAATTGAAGCCTGATAAGCCAAGATTATTACCATTACCTCAAAACTACATCAAATAATCATGTTATTTGGACTCTCTATTTCAGGAAAACGCCAAAAATTACGATACATTCAGCCTCCAGACTTTCTATTCAATCCCCATAGTGTATATTCGTAATCATCCGAGCATATCCGCACTTCAGTTCTCCGAATTTATCAACAATTGCGCAGAGTTTTACGCCACTCAGCGGTACAGCTCACTGCAATACTTTGATGGGTGTCATGGGCTTTTATAAGCGCAACAGTTGATAAATCCTATTCTGTAAATATTGGATGGCACGTATATTGGGAGGACCCATTACCGCTAATC
>JAOZVI010000072.1:0-8184 GCA_029938265.1 Flavobacteriaceae bacterium
AAATGTTCCATTTCTTCAATGGCATGATCGCTCAATGCCTGAACAAATTCTGTTTCTTCAGAATAATTGATAATCAATGAAACTGCAGCAGCAGCAGCCTTTTGCTCCGCGAAAGCGTGATCGGTTAATAATTGTTGTAAATTATTTTCGGCAATTTTAACCCATGCAATATCCGTATCAGATTTTAATCCAAGCATATTTTTAGTTTTTCAATATCAAAATTAGTTAAAACAATTATAGGTCGCAAAGAAATTATACAAAGTTTACAAAGTCAATGTGATTTAAATTCAATATTTCAACTTTTTACACTTTCTATTTTATTCTGACACTATGTCACTAAAAAATATCATTTTATGCCAATAATTGAGAGATTTATGAATGGCATAATGATTGACCATACAGCAACAGTTAAACAAAATAAAAAGACAAAAATTTAAAAATATAATATTATGAGTAAAATAATAGGAATAGATTTAGGAACAACCAATTCATGTGTTTCAGTAATGGAAGGTAATGAGCCGGTAGTGATTCCTAATGCGGAGGGTAAAAGAACTACACCATCTATTGTTGCCTTTGTAGAAGGTGGCGAAAGAAAAATTGGTGATCCTGCGAAACGTCAGGCAGTTACAAATCCGACCAAGACAATTTCTTCTATTAAAAGATTTATGGGAAATAAATACTCTGAATCTAAAATGGAAGCAGATAGAGTACCGTACAAAGTAGTTAAAGGAGATAATGACACACCAAGGGTTGATATTGATGGTAGATTATATACACCTCAGGAAATTTCAGCAATGATTCTTCAAAAAATGAAAAAAACTGCTGAAGATTATTTAGGAACAACCGTTACTGAAGCTGTAGTTACCGTTCCTGCATATTTTAACGATGCACAACGTCAGGCGACTAAAGAAGCAGGTGAAATTGCAGGTTTAAAAGTTAGCCGTATTATCAATGAGCCTACAGCGGCTGCATTGGCTTATGGATTAGATAAATCAGGTAAGGATAAAAAAATAGCTGTTTACGATTTAGGTGGAGGTACTTTTGATATCTCAATCTTAGAAATTGGCGATGGAGTTTTTGAGGTGCTTTCAACCAATGGTGATACGCATTTAGGTGGTGATGACTTTGATCAGGTTATAATTGACTGGCTAGCTGAAGAATTTAAAAAAGAAGAAGGTATTGATCTGCGTAAAGACCCAATGGCTTTGCAAAGACTAAAAGAAGCTTCTGAAAAAGCAAAAATTGAATTGTCTTCAAGTACACAAACTGAGATCAATTTACCTTATGTTACAGCAACAGCTTCAGGACCAAAGCACTTGGTTAGAACTTTAACAAGAGCGCAGTTTGAAAAATTAGCTGATAGCTTGATAAAACGTTCTATGTCTCCAGTAGGTAAAGCACTAAAAGATGCTGATTTAAGTACCAAAGATATTGATGAAGTAATTTTGGTGGGTGGTTCAACACGTATGCCTAGAATTCAGGAAGAAGTTGAAAAATTCTTTGGAAAAAAACCTTCAAAAGGGGTAAATCCTGATGAAGTAGTTGCCGTAGGTGCTGCAATACAAGGAGGTGTTTTAACAGGTGATGTAAAAGATGTATTGTTGTTAGATGTTACGCCACTTTCTTTAGGTATTGAAACAATGGGTAATGTAATGACTAAATTAATTGAAGCCAATACAACCATTCCAACTAAAAAATCACAGGTTTTCTCAACTGCTTCAGATAACCAACCATCTGTAGAAATTCATGTTTTACAAGGCGAGCGAGCTATGGCTGCTGATAATAATACAATAGGTAGATTCCATTTAGATGGTATCCCACCAGCAAGAAGAGGAGTACCTCAGATTGAAGTAACTTTTGATATTGATGCCAATGGTATTATTCATGTTACGGCTAAGGATAAAGGTACCGGTAAAGAGCATAACATTCGTATAGAAGCTTCATCAGGTTTATCAGATGATGATATCAAAAAGATGAAAGCTGATGCAGAAGCTAACGCTGAGGCAGATAAAAAATCGAAAGAAAGTGCAGAAAAGATCAATGGAGCTGATGCAATGATCTTCCAAACAGAAAGTCAGTTAAAAGAATTTGGAGAAAAATTATCTGCTGATAAAAAAGCGCCAATCGAATCTTCATTAGAAGAATTGAAGAAAGCGCACGAATCAAAAGATATTACTCAAATTGATGCTGCAATGGAAAAGATCAATGAAGCATGGAAAGCTGCTTCAGAAGAAATGTACAAAGCACAACAAGATGGTCAAGGCGGAGCAGCAGGACCTCAACCGGGAGCTGAAGCTGGAGCTGATGCAGGTGCAGGTGCTGAAGATGATGTTCAGGATGTAGATTTTGAAGAAGTAAAAGACGATGAGAAATAATTGATTATCATTCCGACCGTAGCGGAGGAATCTCATTTAAAATGAAAATAGAATCCGTCAAGATTAATTTCTTGGCGGATTTTTTATGAAAATATATTCATCAGATGACTAACAACCACATTGAATATAGCCATCTGATGAATTTACTTCCAGCTTAGTGAACATCCAATAACTTCATGTTTTTATACCTACGAGATTGCCACATCACTTCGTGCCTCGTGATTTGCAAAGACGTTGTATAATTAACTTCATATTCCCAATTCATTTTTTGTTTTTGAACTTTATCCTTTTTACTTTATCCTTTTCACTTCAAAATATAAGCCCTATTGATATAATCTAACTTTGGATAATTTCGTTTTAAGTAGTTATTCCCAAATTTTTGGATAGAATCCTGATCAGGTACATTATCTTTTGTGCTGTAAAATTTATGCACAGTTTCCATTCCTTTTGTAATTTTGGCAATTACAGGAAATCCTTTAACACCGTTATAATCAACAGTGTCTAGTCGGTGGTTATCTTTTAAATTAATAAAAATTTGTGTTGTACGTGAATTGACCCCATCTCTGGCAAAAGAAATTGCCATAGAATCATTACTTTGTAAAACAGGTTCATCAATGATTTTATATTTTTCCCAGCTGTTATTTAAGATTGAATCATTGTGAATACCAAATTGCACAACAAATTCAGGGATAACCCTAAAAAGAGCAATATCAGTATAATAACCATTCTTTATCAGTTGATATAATCGATCAACACCTTTTGGAGACCATTCCCGTTTTGCTTCAATATCAAAATTACCCTGAGTAGTTTCAAAACGAGCTTTAAAATGCTTGGGAGCAGTTTGTTGAGTCCATTTTTCATTAAATATTTTTGGACCACAAGAAATGATTGAAATGATAATAAAAATAGATAGAATTCTTTTCATAATTTTACTATTTGATAATGAATTATTTAAGACCAATTTAATAAATATATTTAAAAAAAGATTCTATTTTTCTCCATATCTTTACAAAAATTTCATAAACAATATCCTATGCAGTTTAACGAGCTAAAACTGAATAAATCAATTTTAAAAGCGATTTCTGAAAGTAATTATCAAAATCTAACTCAGGTTCAGGAAAGAACAATCCCATTAGTATTAGAAAAAAGAGATGTAATTGTTTCTGCACAAACCGGAACAGGAAAAACGGCTGCTTTTGCTTTACCAATTTTACAGCTGTTATTCAATAAACAAGATACACCAAAAAAAGGAAAAAAAATAAAAGCTTTGGTAGTTTGCCCAACACGCGAATTGGCATTACAGATCAATGAGAGCTTTAAAACCTACGGGAAATACACAAATTTAAGAACCACGGTTGTTTATGGAGGAGCTTCTATCGAACCTCAAAAAGACATCTTAAAAAAGGGAGTTGATATATTAATTGCCACACCGGGAAGATTGTTAGATCTTCATAAACAGGATATTATAAATTTAGATTATATTGAAACATTGGTTTTAGATGAAGCTGATCTGATGTTGGATATGGGATTTATTGATGATATAAAAAAGATTGAGCGACTTTGTCCACTTGATAAACAAACACTTTTATTTTCAGCAACCATTCCGTTTAAAGTACAACAATTGGCAGAAAACAGTTTAAATGATCCTGTAAAAGTAGATGTTTCTCCAACTTCTTTGGCAGCAAAAAGTGTAGATCAGGTTTTGTATTATGTACCGAAACCAAAAAAGATCGAATTGTGTTTACATCTTTTACGAAATGAAATTAAAGGAACAACCTTAATTTTCAGACGCACAAAATTTGGGGTTGATAAATTAGAAAGAACACTATTGAAGAATAACTATTATGCTGTTAGTATTCACGGTGATAAAACCCAAATTGCAAGAGAAGAGTCTTTACAAAAATTCAAAAATAAGGAGGTTAATATTTTAATTGCAACTGATGTTGCTGCACGTGGAATTGATATAAGTAATTTAGATGCGGTGATCAATTTTGATATTCCAAATATACCTGAAACTTATGTGCACAGAATTGGAAGAACAGGGAGAGCGGGAAAAGTTGGCAAAGCCTATTCCTTTTGTTCGGCAGATGAAAAGAGTTATATAACAACTATTCAAAAATTGATCAATTCAGAAATTTTTGTCATAGAAGATCATCCTTATCCATTAGATCCAAAAGCAAAGCCCGAAGTTCATAAAAAGCAAGGAAGTAAATATAAAAAAGGAAGAAAATCTATAGCATCAAAAAAGAAAAAGAAGCGGTGGTATTGATTATCTTTTTGTTATTTCAAAATCAAATCTAAAATTTTTAATTATTTTTAATTCTTCATAAAATTATATATTTGCTCATGCAACACAAAGTACTTATTTTAGATTTCGGTTCGCAATACACACAGTTGATTGCACGTAGGGTTAGAGAACTCAATATTTTTTGTGAGATATTTCCTTATAACCATCAGCCTGAAGATATTGATGAATTTAATGCTGTGATCTTATCAGGTAGTCCTTTTTCTGTACATCAACCTGATACTCCAAACCCTGATCTATCAAAAATAAAAGGATTAATCCCATTATTAGGAGTTTGTTATGGTGCGCAATATTTAGTACATAATTATGGTGGTAATGTAGAACGTTCTAATGTTAGGGAATACGGCAGAGCAAATTTATCTTTTGTTTCAGAAAAAGAATTACTTTTTGATAAAATTGATATTGGTTCACAGGTTTGGATGAGTCATGGTGATACGATCACTGATTTACCTTCAAATTTTACAAAAATTGCAAGTACACATGATGTAGAAAATGTAGCATATAAAATTGAGGGAGAAAAAACCTATGCCATACAGTTTCACCCCGAAGTTTATCATACAACAGATGGTTTAAAATTGTTGGAGAATTTTTTGGTTAAAATAGCAAAGATTGATCAAGACTGGACACCCGATTCATTTGTAGAAACTACAGTAGCAGAGCTAAAACAAAAGTTAAAAAATGATAAGGTTGTTTTAGGATTATCAGGGGGTGTGGATTCTACTGTTGCAGCAGTATTATTAGATAAAGCCATTGGTAAAAACCTGTATTGTATTTTTGTGAATAATGGTTTACTTCGAAAAAATGAATTTCAAAATGTGTTACATCAATACAAACACATGGGTCTAAATGTAAAGGGAGTTAATTCGACTGATAGGTTTTTAAAAAAATTAAAAGGCATTTCAGAGCCTGAAAAAAAACGTAAAGCCATTGGTAATGAATTTATCAGTGTTTTTGATGATGAAGCTCATTTTATTGAAGATGTAACTTGGCTGGCACAAGGCACTATTTATCCTGATGTTATTGAATCAGTTTCTGTAAAAGGCCCTTCAGCTACTATTAAATCTCATCATAATGTTGGTGGTTTACCCGATTTTATGAAATTGAAAATAGTTGAACCCTTGCGAATGTTGTTTAAAGATGAGGTTAGGCGTGTAGGTAGAAGTATGGGAATTGATGATGAGCTTTTGGGAAGACATCCATTTCCCGGTCCGGGATTGGCGATAAGAATTTTGGGAGATATCACAGCTGAAAAAGTCAGAATTTTACAAGAAGTTGATCATATATTTATTGATGGTTTAAAAAAATGGGATTTATATAACGATGTTTGGCAAGCTCTGGCAATTTTATTACCGGTAGATTCAGTTGGCGTTATGGGAGATGAGCGTACTTATGAAAAAGTAATTGTGTTACGCGCAGTTTCATCTACCGATGGCATGACAGCTGATTGGGTAGATCTTCCCTATAAATTTTTACAGGAAACCTCTAATAAAATTATAAATGGAGTAAAAGGTGTAAACAGAGTTGTATATGATATTAGTTCAAAACCTCCGGCAACAATAGAGTGGGAGTAGGTTTTGATGTAAAAAGTTAGAAGTTAAAAGTAAAATAAGTAAACTAAAGAATTAACTAACAATATTAAAATGAACTATAAATTGGCATATTAGGTTTTAACCATTTAAACCAAGTACTTTTTTTGTAGTTTTGAATAGTCAATAATTTTAAAATAATTGTAATGAATAAATATATTTTCTTTTTTTTAATATTTTTTATGGGTATTTTTTTTACAAGTGCTCAAGGAAAAAAATATGCCACTTATCAGGTAAAATCAGGAGAGACTTTGCAGAGTATTTCTAATGATCTAAAAATTCCAACAGATACTTTACTGCAATTGAATCCCGATATTAAAGATGAAGTAATTACAAATAAAATTATAGTTATCCCAAATATCAATTACAACAAAAATCAGGATATAAACAATTTTGAAGTTGATGTAGTAAGTGGTAGAGATATCATTGTTGATGGTTATGTTTACCATGAAGTTTTGCCGAAAGAAACACTTTACAATATTACTTCTACATATAAACTTTCCAGTAGTGATTTAAAAAATCACAATCCATTTTTAATATCATACGGATTACAGATAGGTCAAACACTTAAAATTCCATTGTCCAAAATTGAAAATAAGTTTAATGATCAACGGTTTAAACCTTATGCTGTTCAACCAAAAGAAACCAAATATAATATAGCCAAGCAATACGGAATATCAATAGATTCATTAGAACAATTGAATCCTGATATTAAAAATGGATTGCAAATTAATGATGTGATCCTGGTTCCTGATGAGAGATTAGTTGTTAATCATGACGCTGCTTTTGAAGTTTATGAAGTGCAAAAAGGAGAAACCCTTTATAGTTTAAGCAAACAATTTGATTTAACTCAAGAAGAATTAATAGCAAATAATCCTGAATTATCTTTAGGTGTTAATGAAGGAATGCTTATTAAAATTCCTAATAAGATAATAAGAAATGAATCATTATTTGCTGATGAAATGGGTGAAAACAGGCAATTGAATATTGCTATGATGTTACCATTTCAATCTAACTTAGATACATTAAATTTTAAAAATAACACGTTAATCAATATATCTACCGATTTCTATTTTGGAGCATTAGTTGCTATTGATTCATTAAAAAAACAAGGTTTATCGGTAAATATGAAAGTGTTTGATACACAAAAAAGTAAAGCTGTTACTAAAAAAATTGGAAGAGAGAGCAGTTTAAGTAATACTGATGTTATTATTGGTCCGATGTTCTTAAGTAATTTGCATGAAATCGCAAAGAATACAGCATTAAATGATGTTTTACTTATTTCACCTATTTCAGAAAAAGATCACTCATTTATCAAAAGAAGAAAATTAGTTCAAGAATCACCTACAAATGAACAATTGTCTTTTGAAATGTTACATTATATTAAGAATAATTACAGTAATCAAAAGGTAACCATCATAACTGATAACAAATCTGAAACCAAACTAAATTCAATTACGAGTAAATTAAAACTGAATGATTCATTAAAAGATATAACTATTTTAAAACCTAAAAAGGGATATATTAATCCTGTCAAATTTAAAACTTCGCTTGACAGTATAAATGATAATTGGGTTTTATTAATTGGATCAGATAGGGTTTTTATATCAGATGCCGTTCATAATCTTGGCGTATTACCTGAAAATATCAATATAACTTTATTTGCTTTTAACAAGGATAAAAGATTCGATAAAATTGATAATAACTACTTGGCCAGGGTTAATTTTCATTATCCTTCACATACTTATATCGATTATAATGCTGATTATACAAAGAATTTTATTTCTGCTTATAAAAAACGTTTTTTTGGTGTGCCCTCAAAATATGCAATGAAAGGATTTGATGAAACCTATGATATATTAATGAGATTATCAGATAGTTATGATTTAACCGGTCAGGGTATTTCTGAACGAATTTC
>JAOZVI010000072.1:8284-10366 GCA_029938265.1 Flavobacteriaceae bacterium
TGATGGTTATGGTAGCTTCAGACAGGCTCTCGGCATTTGATGTTATTATGCCAAAGCAAATTCCTTATAAAGGTCAGATGTTAAATCAAATTGCTTTTATGATGATGAAAGAGACTGAAGATATTGTGCCAAACTGGTTGCTTGCATCACCCGATCCTAATGTATCGATAGGTAAATTATGTACTCCTTTTAAAGTTGAAATGGTAATCAGGGGTTATTTATCAGGTCATGCCTGGAGAGAATATCGAGATGGTAAAAGATTGATTTGTGGGGTTGCTATGCCTGATGGAATGAGAGAGAATGATAAATTTCCAAAACCCATTATTACACCTTCAACTAAAGCAGATGACGGATTGCACGATGAAGATATATCAAGAGAAGATATTATCGCTCAAGGAATTGTAAGTAAAGAAGATTATAAAGTTTTAGAAGATTATACACGCAAATTATTTGAGCGTGGTACAGAAATTGCCGCAAAAAGAGATCTGATATTGGTTGATACTAAGTATGAGTTTGGCAAAACAAAAGAGGGTAAAATTGTTTTGATCGATGAAATTCATACGCCAGATTCTTCCCGTTATTTTTATGTTGATGGCTATCAAGACAGACAAGATAAAGGAGAAGATCAAAAACAATTGTCAAAAGAATTTGTAAGACAGTGGTTGATTGAGAATGGTTTTCAGGGTTTGAAAGGGCAAAAAATTCCGGAAATGACAGATAAGAAGATTTCCGAAATATCAGATCGTTATATCGAACTCTATGAAAATATTACCGGTAAAAAATTTATAAAAGCAAATACTTCAAATATTTTAGATAGAATTGAAAAGAATGTTGTAGCGTATTTGGAAAGTTTAAAGTAAAAAGTCGAAAGCAATAAGTTTTTACAACTTTTTACTTTCGACTTTAAATTTTTGACTTATAAAACTCCTATTTCAATCATACATTTTTTCATTTCCTGATAAGTTCTTTCAATATTGTTATCCAAGCCAATTGACATTCTGATCAGCCCGTCAGAAAGACCCATTTTTTCTTGTTCATCTAAAGGAATTTCAGAAGAAGTTCCCGTGCCGGGTGCATTAAATAAAGTTTTATAAAAACCTAAACTAACTGCCAAATACCCTAGATTTCTTTTTTGCATCAATTCCATCAGGTCATCAGCAATTTTTAAAGTGCCCACGTCAAATGCGAGCATGCCGCCAAAACCATACTCTTCGTTATACATCGTTTTGTACAATTCATGTTGAGGATGACTTTTAAGTCCGGGATAAATTATTTTAATTCCGTCTTTTTCAAATTTTTCTGCTAAATACATAGTATTTTCGCTGTGTTTTTTTATACGAAGGTGTAATGTGCGCATATTTTTCAATACACTTGCAGATCTTAAACTATCCATCACGGGTCCTAATAACATACTGGCGCCATCAATTACACTTCGCAAACTATTGATAAATTCTTGTGTTCCACAAATCACGCCTCCAACGGTATCACTTGAACCATTGATAAATTTTGTTAAACTATGAATTACAATATCTGCACCTAAAAGAGTAGGAGATAAGCTTAAGGGCGAAAAAGTATTATCAACAACTAAAGTCAGGTTATGTCTTTTGGCCATTTTAGAAAGTTCTCTAATATCGGCAATTTCTAATAGTGGATTGCTTACGGTTTCACAGTAAATTACCTTTGTATTTTTGTTAATGGCAGCCTCGATTTTCTCTAAAGATGTGATATTAACAAAAGTTGTTGTTATACCAAATTTTGGTGCAAAGTTCTTTAAGAAAGCGTAAGAACCACCGTAAATGGTTCTTGAAGAAACAATATGATCACCATTGTTGCAAAGTTGCATAAGAGTAGGCGTGATGGCGCCCATTCCTGAGGCAGCAACATTGGCAGTTTCTGTGCCTTCCATAGCGGCAAGCGCTTCGCCAAGATTTAAATTACTGGGACTGGAATGACGAGAATATAAATAACATCCTTCGGCGTTTCCTTCAAAGGTGTCCATCATTGTTTTTGCGTGTAAAAAAGTATAGGTTGAAGAATCAGAAATTGAAGGATTTACACCTCCAAATTCTCCAAAGTATTGTA
>JAOZVI010000072.1:10466-11688 GCA_029938265.1 Flavobacteriaceae bacterium
GTATATACCGAAAATATATCTATTATAAGTTTAAATAATAGTTATATTTACAATCATATAAACTTATAGTTAATCTTTATAGAAAATTTTACCGATGGACTTTGATAAAACAGATAAAAAAATTCTATCATTTTTACAAAAAGATAGTAAAATGACAACCAAAGAGCTTTCCATTTACTTAGATCTTTCAAATACCGCTATTTACGAACGTATTAAAAAATTAGAAAAAGCAGGTGTGATTGAAAAGTATGTAGCGATTGTAAATAAGGAAAAAGTTGCTAAAGGTTTTATGGTTTATTGTCAGATAAAATTGGTGCAACACAAACAAGAGTTTGTAAGCAAGTTTGAAAAAGAAGTGGTTAAGTTTGATGAAGTTTTAGAATGTTATAATATTAGTGGGGATTATGATTATATCTTAAAGATAGTTGTAAAAAATATGAAAGCTTATCGCGATTTTTTAAACAATAAATTAACTTCTTTAGATCATATTAGTAGTGCCCATAGTAATTTTATTATTAATGAAGTAAAGAATACATTAGAGATTGTTGTTTGAATTTATTACGCTAAAAGAAATTTATTTATTGGCTTTAATTTCAATAGATATTTCTATATCATTATCAATGGATCTTTCTTTTAAATTTTTAAAGAACGATTTTGAATTGTATTTAACGTTCCATTTACAACGATCAATTTTAAAAGTTTCACTGTTAAATATCAAATTGTTTCCATCAATGGTAACCGTTGCTAAAAATTCAACAGGATTGGTTTTATCTTTTAAAGTTAGCTTACCCTTTATTAAGGTCTTATCTTCTTTATTTTCAGTGTCGGTTATTTCAAATTTGGCTGTAGGGTAGGTGGAAACCTCAAAAAAATTGAAACTTTTTAAGTGATTTACCAAAGGATTATTTGATTTATCTTTTGAAGGCAGATCCAGTACAATGATACTATTCATGTCAATAATAAATTCACCACCTGCAATTTGATTATTATTTAACGTAAAAAAACCTTCTTTTAAGTTAATTGTGCCGTAATGAGAACCTGATGATTTAAAACCTTTCCAGTGTAGAGTTGCAGTATTGGTATTCACATGATATTTACTTTGTGTATAGCCAATAAAATTCACTAATATGATAAATGATAAAAGAAAATTCTTCATTTTTAAATTTATTAGTGAAACTCAATTTTGAGGAGTTTTAAAACGAACTCAAAATGTTAGTTGAAC
>JAOZVI010000202.1 GCA_029938265.1 Flavobacteriaceae bacterium
TTTATTGAATAATTTTTAAGATTAAAGATTCTAATGGTTTAAGTTTGATCTTCATATTACCTATATCATTTTCAATATTTAAGTTAATTGTTAATTTACCGTATAATTGATCTGTAAGTTGGTATTTTTTATTATTAAGATTCCAAATTTTAGTTATAGAATCAGGTAATTTTAAATCAAATTCATAAGTTTTATCAGAATCAAAGTTTGTAATAATGATCAGTTTTTCTGTTTCTGACCACCGCACGAATGAAAAAACACGATGATTGTAATTTTCAGTATGCTCTTTATTATAGTAATGGATCTCTTTATAATCTCCCATTAGCGCACTACTATTTATGGTGAAATTTAAAAGACGCTTATAAAAATCGCGAAGTTCTTTTTCACTTATAGATAATAATCCACCATCAAATTTTTTATGATTCATCCATCGTTGATGATGTGGTACACCAATATAATCAAAAATTGATGTTCGTGTAGGTGATCCAAAACCGGCATTTTCAGCTCCGGGCTCACCAACTTCTTGTCCGAAATAGATCATTGTAGGAGAAGTACTAATAGTTGCAGAAACGACCATCGAAGGATTACCATTTTCAGCAAAACCTGCAAAATCAGAACTGGCAAGACGTTGTTCATCATGATTATCTAAAAAATGAAGCATTTGGTGCTCAATATCAGCTATATCATCTTGTACTTTCGGAATATGATCTGTCCAGCCATAACCTTTAACTATATGTTTAATAGAATCATAAAATGCTACTTTATCATAGAGGTAATCCATTTTGCCGAGGTGAATATAAGGTCGATAAAGATCAGGGTTATAAACTTCAGCTAAAAGGAATGCCTCTGGATTTTTCATTTTAATTGAAGAATTCATATAACTCCAGAATTCTACCGGTACCATTTCTGCCATGTCATATCTAAAACCATCAACTCCCTTTGATATCCAGAATAAAGCAATGTCCTTAAATTTTTTCCATGAATCAGGTATATCCTTTCCTTCCCAAAAAGCAAAATGCTCTTTGTAATCTTTATTTTCAAAATCTTTAGGAATTTCTTCAAAATCTTTAGATCCATCAGGTTTAATTCCGTAATTTATTTTTACAGTTTCATACCAGTCATTAGCGTCAGGTTGAGCTAAACGCGACCCATTACCTGTCCATTTTGCAGGGTTCTCTTCAAATTTTCCATCTGCTAAATCATATTTTTCACCGCCTAAGGGTTGATATCCATTTTTCCAAACAGGAACTTTAAAACTTTCACCAACGATATAATAAAAGTTATTATTTTTATCATACACTACATTTTTATCGTCATTCGCACCAAAATCCTTTACGTCTTTCGGATTATTGGTGCCTTCATATTTTCTGGCAATATGATTGGGGACAATATCAATAATTACTTTTAATCCGTTTTTATGAGAACGTTGAATTAAAGCTTCAAATTCTTCCATACGTTTAGCAGGATCTACCGCCAGATCAGGATCAACATTGTAATAATCTTTAACAGCATAAGGTGAACCCGCACGGCCTTTAACTACATCAGGATCATCATTGGATATACCATATTTAGTATAATCAGTTACTGTTGCATGGTGCAAAACCCCGGTGTACCAGATATGAGTAATTCCCAGATCTTTGATTTCCCGAAGGGCTATATCTGTAAAATCATTAAATTTTCCAACTCCATTTTCTTCGATAGTTCCCCAAGGTTTATTGGTAGAATTTTCATTTCCAAATAATCTGGTAAAAACCTGATAAACTACTTTTTTATGTTCTTTTTTTTGTTTTTGCATAACAGGTGTTTCTCTTTTAGATGTACAACTCGAAAATACTATAATAATTCCTATTAAAATACTGTAATTTTTTATTTTCATTTTATGGATTCTTTTCTTCTAATAAAACAACTTTAAAACTGGTTGTTAAATTTACTTTTCCATTTGAAACTTTACATTTTTCACCGGAATAAGCATCGATCAATTCAGTATCATTTTTAAAAATGGAAGCAACATCAATTTCTTTTTCTCCTTTTGGAAGATGTAAACCAACAATAATTTTATCATTAAAACTATCTTTGGTATAAGTTCTGCTAAAAACATAAGGCGATTTGGAGATCATTTTATGAACCCCTGCACCAACAGCAAGATGATTATTTCTAAACCGACCAATCTTTTGCCAGTGTAATAATATATCCTGTGTTTTTTTATCAGAATTAATTTCATTCCAATTCATAAATGAGCGTAAAGTTGCGTCACCTTCTGTTCCTTCAATGATCAATGATCTGGCAGATTCATCGCCGTAATAGATTTGTGCAGCGCCCGGAGACAACAATAGTTTAATGGCAGATTCATAACTTTTTGTTCTTTCTTTATCAAAAGGATCTCCATCATCATGTGAAGATAAATAATTTAAAACGCCATAATTGCTCAATCCACCCTGGAGTTTTTCATTATATTTTGAAAAGATGAATTCACATTCTTTTTGTGCATCATATTTGAATTCAAAATTGATCAAACTATTAAAACCATTTTTAAAATAATCAACTTTTTTGTCGCCAAAATCATAAATATTTTCAGAGCTTATTCCATAACCATAAACTTCTCCAACAAGGTAAAATTCATTGTTATCTAAAACTTTGTCAGGATTATTCTTTTTCCATTCCAAAAAAGCAAAATCACATTGGTCATTAAACTCTGCCCACACAGATGCTTCAAGATGTTTTACTGTATCAGCTCTATAACCGTCAATTCCAAATTCTGTAATATAATCAGTTAACCATTTGATGATATAATGATAAGGAGTTCTTGGATAGCCGGTACGTTCAAAAAAAGCATTTAACTCTTCTATTTCCCGCTCATATCTTCCTTCAGCTTTCCACTTTTCTACTAATGCTACCGGAATTTGTACTTCTTCATCACTTTCAGTAAGTATATCCGGCAAGTTCTTTACAAGTGTACAAGCAGTTGTGCCTTTATAGCTTTTATAATCACATTGAGGTTTGGTTCGTACCCAATTATCCGGCCAAACCGGATCGATATCAGTAACGGGGCCTGTATGATTGATCACAGCATCTAAAATAATTCTAATTCCATTTTTATGTGCTTTTTTAACCAATTCTTTTAATTCATTCCCTGTACCAAAATTTGGGTCTAAAACTGTCCAGTCTTTGGTCCAATATCCGTGAAAACCGTAAGTATTTCCGGTTCCTTCATCAACACTTCCGTGGATCTGTTCAACAATAGGCGTAAACCAGATTGCGTTAACACCCAGATCAGAAAAATATCCTTCTTCAATTTTTTTAGTGATCCCTTTGATATCACCACCTTTAAATCCTCTTAATTTTGCTGTTTTATT
>JAOZVI010000203.1 GCA_029938265.1 Flavobacteriaceae bacterium
ACTGTAGGTACATCTAAAGCAACCAATAATATTTACATGTACAATTTTGAAACAAAAGAATTAAAGCAACTAACAAATACTTTAAATCCTGAATTGGACCTAAACAATCTGGTTTCTGCAGAGGTTGTCCGTTTTAAATCATTTGATGGTGTAGAAATTCCCGGAATTTATTATAAACCTTTAACAGCAAGTAAAGATAATAAGGTACCGGCATTGGTGTGGGTTCATGGTGGTCCGGGTGGTCAAAGCAGGGTTGGATATATTAGTTTAATCCAATTTTTGGTCAATCATGGATATGCAATTTTAGCAGTAAATAACCGAGGCAGTAGTGGTTATGGAAAAACCTTTTATAAAATGGATGACCTTAACCATGGTGATAAAGATCTAAAAGATTGTATCTGGGGTAAAAAATGGTTACAAGAACAAGATTATATTGATCAGGATAAAATTGGTATTATGGGCGGTAGCTACGGTGGTTATATGACTATGGCAGCAATGACCTTTGCTCCGGATGAATTTAAAGTTGGTGTAAATATATTTGGTGTTACCAATTGGTTGAGAACTTTAAAATCAATCCCCCCACATTGGGAATCATTTAGAAATGCTTTATATAAAGAATTGGGTGATCCAAATACTAAAGATTCTGTAAGACTTTATAATATATCTCCATTATTTCATGCTGAAAATGTAAAAAATCCAATTATGGTTTTACAAGGTGCTAATGACCCGAGGGTATTACAAGTTGAGTCAGATGAGATCGTAGCGGCAATAAGAAAAAATAATATACCTGTTGAATATGTTTTGTTCCCTGATGAAGGTCATGGTTTTAGAAAAAAAGAAAATGAGATCAAAGGTTACGGCCAAATTTTAACTTTTTTAGATCAGTATTTAAAAGAAAAAAATAAACCGATAAAACCTTAATTATGATCTGTTAGAAGCTGAATAAAAAGTAATTAGAATTTCATTTCAATTGTGATGAAGAAATCAAAAAAAAAGATTCTGATCATAAATATTATATTATTTGCAATACTATTTGGATCAATCTCATTCAATAAAGAAATATTAAGACCAAATTATGGTCACCTACCATTTTTAGACATATTTATAGGAAGTTTACCTAACTTTATAGCTGCTTTTATTATAAGTCTGGCCTTTATCAATGGTGTATTGATAAGAAAACCAAAAAACGGTGATCTCATTGTTTATGCAATTGCTTTTTTAGTTTTTTTAATTTTAACTATTGAAGAGTTTTTACCGCTTTGGGGAGCCAGTACACAATATGATAATTATGATATTATAGCCAGCGGACTAGGTTCATTATTGGCTGTTTTTATCTATAAAACCATTGATTTAAAAATTTGAATATTAAATAAAATACAAAATGAGACCTTATATTTTAGCAGAAAGCAACTGGAAAACGCTTAAAGATACCAAAATTGAATTAGCGGTGCTTCCCTGGGGAGCAACAGAAGCGCATAATTACCATTTACCTTATGCAACTGATAATTTGGAAGCTGATCTTTTTGCGGCAGAATCAGCAAAAATTGCCTGGGAAAATGGTGCTAAATTAACTGTATTGCCTAATATTCCGTTTGGTGTAAATACGGGTCAAACAGATATTTATTTAGATATCAACCTCTATCCCAGTACACAATTTGCTATCTTATCAGATATCATTGAAGTCTTAAACCGGCAAGGAATCTACAAACTTCTAATTTTGAATAGTCATGGTGGCAATGATTTTAAGACCATATTAAGAGAATTGGGTGTAAAATATCCTAAGATGTTTTTAACAACTACAAATTGGTTTCAATCAATGGATCGTAAAAAATATTTTGACGATCCCGGTGATCATGCTGATGAAATGGAAACCAGCTTAATGCTTTATCTAAAACCTGAACTAATCTTACCAAAAGAAGATTGGGGAAAAGGAAAAGAGAAAAAAAATAAGATAAAAGCTTTTTCAGAAGGTTGGGCCTGGATGGAAAGAAAGTGGTCTCAGATCAGTGAAGACACCGGTGTAGGCAATCCTGAATTAGCAACTAAAGAAAAAGGAGAGAAATTCTTTAATGCTGTTAGTGAAAAATTGGCCAATTTAATGATTGATATTTGCAAGGTTGACACTGATAATTTTTATAAATAATATTCTATGTTTATAATTGATAAACCTTATGCTTCTGATTTTTTGATCAATTCCATTAAGAAAAATAATTTTCAGGTCATTGCAACTTCAGAAGCAAAAAATCTAATTTCAGATAAATCTTTAAACTGGATATCAGAGAAAGATGCTGTAAATTATTTAAAAACACACAAGAATACTCCCATTTATTCTAACTCTGAAAATGCAATTTACTGGATCAATAACAATCTTAACTTTACAAGTTTACCTGATAGTATTCTTTTTTTTAAGAATAAAATAAAATTTAGAGATCTTGTTAAAGATATTTTTCCAAATTATTTTTTTGAAGGAATTTACTTAGAAGAATTGGATAATTTTTCAATTGAAAAACTAAAATTCCCACTTATTATAAAACCTGCAATAGGTTTTTTTAGCGTGGGCGTTCATAAAATTGAAAATTCAAATGAATGGTTTCAAGCTATAAAACAAATTAAACTTGAAATTAAAGAAATTGAAGGGTTATATCCTAATGAAGTTATTGATACAAAACAATTTATTATTGAAGAATATATCGAAGGTGAAGAATATGCAATTGACTGTTATTTTAATAAATATGGAGAAGCAATTGTGTTGAATATATTACATCATATTTTTTCATCAGGAAAAGATGTGAGTGATCGGGTTTATTCAACTTCAAAAGAGATTATTGAAAAAAATATCAAACCTGTTGAAAAATTCTTAAATACGATTGGATCAAAATTAGACTTAAAAAACTTCCCAATTCATATAGAAGTTCGTATTGATACTGAAGGAAAAATTATCCCTATTGAAGTAAATCCGTTGAGATTTGGAGGTTGGTGTACCACCGGAGACCTTTCCTGGTACGCTTATGGGATAAATTCTTATGAATATTTTATAAACGGAATTAAACCAAATTGGGATGATTTGTTAAAATCTAAAAAAGGAAAAAAATACAGTATTATTGTTTTAGATAACAATTCAGGAATTCATGAAAATGATATCGTTAGTTTTAATTATGAAAAATTATTAAAAGATTTTGAGAAACCTCTGATCCTAAGAAAAGTAAATTATAAAGAATATCCTGTTTTTGGATTTTTATTTATAGAAAACAATGCGGATAACGAAGAAGAATTGACGCGTATTTTAAAATCTAATCTAAGAGAGTATATTAAAATTAAATGAAAAA
>JAOZVI010000204.1 GCA_029938265.1 Flavobacteriaceae bacterium
CACAACTCTTGAAGTATTGAGATCATCTGCAATTTCCTGATGCGTTATTTGAAGCGTTGTATCTTTGATGATCTTAACTTTATCAGTTAGATATTTATACAGACGTTGATCCATCTTCATAAATGCTAAACTATCAATTGACTCAACCATTTCAATTAATCGAAAATGGTAACTATCAATAATAAAATGTCGCCATGATTTATATTTTGTAAGCCAATCATCAATTTTATCAACCGGTAAAAAAATAGCTTCAGTATCTTTTTCAACTACTCCTTTAAAGATACTTCTGCTGAGATTGATACAATTTACAAATGAAATGGCACAAGTATCACCGCGTTCCAGAAAATACAAAACCAGTTCATCTCCTTTTTTGTCTTTTCTAATTATTTTCACGATACCATCCAGAATTAACGGAATATGGGTCATTTTATCATCAATATCAATAAGAAGTTCACCGCTTTTAATTTTGTCTAAAAAACCAACCTTAACGATCTCATCAATTAATTCTTTTTCAAAAATTGTTGAAAAATAATCACTCAGTTTTTCTCTTAATATAATTTCTTGTGTATCCAATATCAATAATTTGTTAAAAATATTTACAAATGTACTAATAATCACATAATAAAAAACTCTCAATCAAAAAGAAAGAGAGTTTTTATTAGCATCTGTAATAAATACAGAAAAATACTAAACAATATACGATTAGAATTTTACTTGAATTTGCGCTAAAAATTTATCATTATCAACATTGATAACAGTCTCAATATTAGCTTGATAATTAATTTGCAACCTAATTTTATCATTAAAAAAGTAGTTAACACCCAAAGTCATTCTTTCACTGTATAAATTGGGGTATGCCCAGTTTTTTTTATCCAGATCCTGGTCAAAAAATTCATATTTAAAAACTGGTTGAACATTCCATTTTGTGTCATACCAGATCATACCGTAAGCACCATCTCTTTTATCTCCCAGTTCAAGTGGGTCTGAACCACATCCTCCGCCAGCTGCTTTATTATAATCTCCTGTATCATAGATATATTCGCCTTGTATGTGTAAATTGTTGATATTGAATAAAACTTCACCGCCATAGGTTGTACGGGTATCATTATCATTAGTTGGATAACCATATCTAAAACTAGCACCTACTGACATAAAATCAAAAAGTTTATAAGTAGCTCTACCAATGATATCTTTTTTATTGTTATTGTCTTTAACATTTAAACCTCTACCATTCATCAATGCTACCTGGTATCCAAATCTATTATATTTATTTCCACCCAATAGTATAACACCATAATCTCTTTGTGGTGACACCAATTGATCTGAAACGACAGCTCTGTCAATGGTAGTTAAACTATGACAAGCTGTATTTACTTCTAAACCGAATGGTTGTTTAAAGGAACCTACAGCAATTCTTGCCCAATTGTATTTTTCCCAGGCAACAAATGCATCCATTAAAAAGGCACTACCAACTCCGCCAATAAACGGACTTGTTTCCAACATGAAGTAATATCTAAAGTCATCTAATACTTTTCCTGTTACGCCAATTCTTGCTCTTCTAAAAGCAAAAGTATTTGATGAAGGATCAGTAAAATTATAGTTATATTCTGGTTGTATATAACCAAAGATCTTTATTTTAGGTATACCTGTTGTATCAGCAGGCTCAGCATCACAACCCTGGGAAAAAGCATTATTTACCTGAAATAAAAATGCAAGTACAAAAAACACTAATATTTTATTTTTCATCATATTTCTATTTTAAGTTATTATTTTAATGGATAATCTTTAGGTTTAGATGAACCAACACCCCATTGGTTGGTTGACCAAGATGGATTTGAATGATATAAACCATTCATACCAAAAGTTAAACTGTAGGAATCATAACCCAAAACATTTAACCAAGCGGTAAGAACAGCTGAAGTTTGACCTGTATAGCAATAAGAAACAACTTTTGCATTAGCATCAGGATCTAAACCTAAATAACCATTACCAACAAGTTTTAGTTCTTCTTTAACACGGTAGGCATCATTAATATGGCCAAAACCTGTATAATCAGTTGCTGAAAAATAGTTGTTTACAAAATAGTTGGCAGGATGATCTAGTACATCAGCATTGCTGGCAGTTTTAAATCCGGCTGCTACAACTTCTTCAACTCTTGCTTGTAAAATTTCCGCACCATCTTGTGAGATAGTACCTAAAACAGGATCTTTAAATACTTCTGCAGCGGGTGCTGCAGCATATGACCAGTTGGCATGTCCTTTTGCAATGTCTCCGGTATTATTGTCCCATGATGCTGAAGTAGCATTATTCCAACCTGACATTCCCCATTTTAAAGCTTGCGTATTGCTATAGCCGTATAAACGTAATAATGAAGTAGCGTAACATGCTGTTTGACCGGAATAACAAATCATCAAAATTGGTTTTCCACCTGAATTGGCTGCTTCGGTAAGAATACTTCCAAATGCAATATTTTTTGCACCTTGAACATGTCCTGCGTTAAAAGCATCACTATTTCTAATGTCCAGGATGTAATATTTTGCAAGAAAAGCATCAACTTCACCAGCAGTTGCCGGAGCACCTGTAACAAATTTTTTGCCGTCAGGACTCATAAGAATTTTGTCAATGTCTAAGTTATTTGTGATCATATGATCTTTCAACAACTCAAATGCAGGAGTTGCAATTTCGCCTCCACCCGGTTCTTCACCTCTGTCACAAGAGGTTAAAAATAAGGTTGGTATTAGTAAAAATCCTATAAAAAATAATGATAATTTTTTAGTCATAACGGATATGTTATTTTTATTTATTAAGTTCATGATATTAATTTTTTAGTTATTTATATTAATTGGTTTATTTTATTATTCAACAACAGGATACATGTTGATCTCTTTTTTTGAAAAAGCATCCCATCCATTACCTTTTACTGTTTTATACATATAACCATTGGCACCGTATGATAAATTTGAAGCATCATATCCTAATAGATCCAAGTAAGCAGTAACATAAGCAGATCCTTGTCCGGTTGAACCGGTTACCAATATTTCTTTATTGGTAGGTAAAGTGTATAGATCACTGGTTGATGACATAGATGCATTAGGTTTATAGTTTATTGCTTTTGGAACATGACCTTTATTATATCTGTCAGTAGGACGATAACTTACTATGTAATAGTTACCTGGATTAGAAAAAGCTACTGAAGATTTTACAGAAGATTCTTTATAAGGAACAACAAATACTTTTTCTAATCTTGCAGTTAAAATGTCTTTTCCACTTGATTCACCTGTTTTTAAAACCGGTTTAGACCCTTTTGCTGCTTTAGGATTATTTG
>JAOZVI010000205.1 GCA_029938265.1 Flavobacteriaceae bacterium
GAGCAAGGTTTAGAATTTCGCCTTCAACAAGGCGACCTTTACTGGTTTTATTGCAAAATATGAGATCGATAGTTTGGGCGCCTTCACCACCATAAAAATCAAAAGCTGGCCAGGTAACACGCTGGCTGGGTGCCCAGCCCAAATCGGTTAGGCAATAACGCATGTGCTCTTCGATAATGGTTATCTGTGTGCTGTAATGCTCATCATTAAAATCACCAAAAGCAATTTGCAATGGAACCGGGTCTTTTGCAAAATAATCATCGACCATGGTCCGTGCCAAACGATCTCCGATCTCATCCCAGCCAATATGAAAGTTATAAACAGACACTGTTTGGCTATCAATATTGGTCCAGATATTAGCTCCTTTGATGGATAAATTATTTATTTTCGTATAGGGAGTTTTACTGTAAAGATAGTTCCCCCATTTCACGGCTAAGTGCATACCTGTGAGTCTAGCCACCTCATTGCCAAATGTACTGTCACACTCCTGTAATCCTGCGAAATCAACATCGTAGGAAAGAATCAGGTCAGCAACTTGGGCAGGGGTACAAATTTTCCCGTGTACCCAAATATTAAACGTCATAACCCGAACAGAAAGAGGACGATCCGCAGTTAAAATTTCCGGGTAGTCTTCCGGTTTTTCATGAAAGAGTGTATCCTGTTCACTGATATAAACATCATCGAATATAGCATTATTGTTAGCATAACACATCAGCCCAATTTTACCCTGAGAATATGTATTATCTTCTATTGCAAATAAGTTGTTTTCACCTTCAAACACGAAGATACTATCTCCCTTAACGCGTAGTGTACCAATGAATTCACCAGGTATATAAATATCTGTAGTTGACTCCGCTAGTGTAGTAAAAACGCCGTTAATTTGTTTTTCCAAACGTTTGAAAGGTCCTTTATTAGCGGAATCAGCAACTGTCATAAAACGGTAATAATTTTTTGGGTCTTGATAGCGAAACAACATGCCTATACCATCATCATCAATGGAGGAAATCCGGACGTTGAAATAGTAATCTGTCCAATCCTTATCGCCCGATGTGATATGTGTCCCGGTAAAAACGCTGTATTCATTTTCAGTTGTGAAAATATTTGAAGATTGAAGTAGTTCTCCATTACTTATAGACCAATTTGATGGGCCACCTACAAATGGCTCATCATCAATAATCGTCCAGTTAACTAGGTTACCGGACTCAAATTCATCCCCCCAAGGTAATGATTGTGCAGAAAGTGGATGTATGAGTATCTGAATAAAGATAAAAACTAAATAAATTTTCTTAACATTTAACATACGCTTCCTAATTTTATTAAATTGAGCACCATCTATATCCCAGTGACCTACTAAACCACTTGGAAATTGCTGTGCAGATAAACTTGTGAAAGCAAAAAAGATTACAATTAATCGGGATAGAACTTTTAGTAAATGCTTATTCATTATTTTTACAAACTACTTTAAAATTTCTTTTATACAATATACTATAAATACAATTCATTCATTATAAGATATATTCAAACATTCTCTCTCTATATATACTATCTTATTTTTTTATTACAATATATCTATGAGCAGCACTATACGAACCCTTTGTTCTATACATATTCGCTGATGGACTTATTTTTCTAACCTTAGCCGAGTGTTTATGACCATCGAATACCGCTAGTAATTTTTTGCATGCAAGTACTTCAATTACAAATTCCAATGTCTCTTTTTTATTCCCCTCTTTGGGCCATCTTTCTCTTCTCTCAAGAATATAGCTTTCCTTGTCATAATCGTAACCCCATCTTGGATCACCAATTCCAGAAAGACGTGTTTTAAGATCTTCGGGTTGATAGATTGGAATGTGCATACTTAGTACTATCGGATAGTTTCTATCAGCTTGCTCTCTAAAAAAGAGAAGCTGTTCTTCATTTATTTGATAAGTTGAATTATCGATCATCACAAAATTAATTCCATTAATAATTTTGGAATAATAAAGTGGATTGCTCCCTTGATACAATGGGAGCAGTCTTTTGTGAATCCATTCATTCCTAAGACTATCTCTACTTCCTTCCATCCCTTCAAAATGCCAATCGTGATTACCGGATATATACAAATAGTTGATACCACTGTTCTCCAACTTATCAACTAAATACTCGACTCCATAAATTGAAGGATTATTTAAAATATCACCGGTCAATAATAAGAGATCAACATTTTGTTTTTTTGCTTTACTTAAAATTTCTTCAAAGTGTCCTAATCTTGTTCCTATCTTACCAGTTAAATAATGCTTCGGTTCAAAATATGCTTTATTCATCCTTTCGGCAAAATCGGGATATTCTGTTTTACCATCCTTAAATACTGTTAAATGACTATCAGCAATGTGCACAATCTTAGTATCTTTTTGAATTGAATTACACTTGATCAAAGTATTATAATCATCTCCGCTCTGCTCTGACTCTAGCCAATCATTAATCTCACCCTTTGGTTCATTAGATTTTTTATCTGCCGCAAGACTTATTGAGGGAAGAATAAATGTTCCAATTGCTCCAATCGATAGATTATGTAAGAATGCTTTTCTGTTCATAGTTTGTGCTCATTATTTTATTAAAATAGCTTTCCCGATCTTTTGATAATCAGTAGTCTGGAGTTTATAAAAATAAATTCCGGAGGACATCTTCGCTCCAAATGAATTCGTACCGTTCCATGTCATAGAATAACTTCCTGGATTAGCCTCCTTGTTCATTAATTCTGTTACCAATTTACCAGTAACTGTATAAATCCGTAAAGTAACTTTGCCAGCTTTTGCAACATCAAATTTAATTACTGTTGAAGGATTAAACGGATTTGGATAGTTGTTATATAAATTTGATTCCTTAATAACTGTTGGATTATTATCATCAACATCTGTTTTGGTTGTAGCTATAAAAGATTTTTCCTCCGACCAATCGGACCATTGCAAATTTTTATCTCTGTAACGCACACGCCAATAGTAAGTTTTTCCATCTTCGAAATCTCCATCTTCAACTAAACATTGAGTAAGATCAATTCCAGCATTTTTATCTATTGGAATAAAATTCGGTGCACCTGTATCGGAATAAATATTTTCAAAATCTCGTTTATTATCTACAATCACATTTGCTGAATTATCATAATTCCCTTGTTGCATTGTAACCTGAAACTGAGAACTTAATATTTCGTAAGTGCCCGCATATTCTGAGCTTTTCAAAGCTATTGGCATTGGAGTATCACTTCCGTTTGTTGGTTCTACTCCTTCAGGCCTTAATGGGGGTGTTTGATTCTTTTTATCTCTAAAAAATTGATCAA
>JAOZVI010000073.1 GCA_029938265.1 Flavobacteriaceae bacterium
GGAAGATTAGCTGTGGCTTTTATTACTCTAATATTTTAACCCTTGATTCGCATTACTAACCTGTTTCCATTTTGGGCAAAAGCTGAAAATGAAACAGCTAAAAGTAATACGAAAGATAAAATTTTGTTTTTCATTGTTTTTAATTTTTAATTATGATTGAATTATATTGATTAAACTGCATTTTTCTAAGATTACATTTTCATACATTTCAAGGTCTTCATCGTATGAAGCACCCGATCGGATAACGCCTTTAATAATTACAATTTGATCTTGTTTAAGTTTTTCTGCAATTGTTTTTGATTCATCAGAAAATGTACAGGTAACACCTGCTTTACTGTCATTATCTTTTAATAGGATAACAATTTGATTGTTGAAATCAGTTCTTATAGAAGTTATCTTACCGGTTATCTCTAATATTTTAGATTCACCTTCTTCATCCAGATATTTTTCATTGGCACTTGTTGGGTTTTGTAAATATTCATTTACAATTTCAGATGCTTTTAATTGATAGTCTGTATTTGTAGTTTTAATATTACGATGGGGCATATTGAACATATAGATTCCTGTGATGATGCCAATTGTGACTCCTATACCAAGTAGTAATAATATTGCCTTAAAAATTTTACTTTTAAATATCATATATTTTATTCTGAATATATAGACACAGTAAAGTAACTATCATTACAAAAAAATATAAAATAATTGTAACTATAAGTACATCAGTATATTATGAAGTATAATTATTATTTAAAAAATAAGAAAAGTATTTAATTATTTATCCTAATCAATGGTTAATGTTTTGAGAATAGCTTCTAATTCAAAAACAAAATCTCGTTTTTTGGTTGATGGTGAATAACTAAATCCTTCAACAATGATCAATCGATTATTTGTTTTGTCATAGATTGAATAGTTTAGAAAAGGCCCTCCCATAAAATCATTTTTTACTATCCATAAACCTCGGGTTTCTATAGCTTCTTTGGAGTTTAGATCAATATTTTTAGTAATGGGTTTGTAAAGTGGTTCAGTTATTAAAAAAGTATTTTCAAATTGTCCCGGAATATGGATTCTACCAATAGAATCACGAATCTTAATAAGATTTTCAATATTCAGATCAGCTTTTGATGTAACAGGAACCGTATAAGCAAGGATATTTAACTGACCCTTTGTAAAAGGATACTTATACCATAAAAAATCTCCGGTGTCTTCAATTTTATTATAAGTTTTAGGTATTCTTAAATTAAAACCTGATCTTTTAAAAGTTTCAATATTGCTTGTTTTCCAGTGTTTATTGGTAATTTTTTTTTGATATAATGCTAAATCCCTTTTTTTATAAACTTCAATGATTTCTTTTTTGTGTAGCTCAATATTTTGTATTAGATCGGTTTTTTCTTTTCCCAGAACTGTAATTGTAGTTTGTGGTGCTGCATAAACATTATGATTGATATAAAAATCTTCTTTATCGCCTATTCCTACAAAAAGAATGTTTCGATTATTTTTAAATAATTTTGTAAAATTATTAGGTGTTACCTGGTTAACATAAAATTGAGCTTCATCCTGGGGTAAACCAACAAGCGGTTCTGCTAAAATAGATCGTAAAGTATCTCCAACTTCACCTTGCCAGCTTTCGTCAGTCATTACTACTAAGAGATGGTTAATTCTACCTGTTGAATCTACTAATGTAACAGCTTCATTTTTGTTACAAGATGTAATTGCAAGGAATACAATAAACGAGAGAAGTATTTTTTTTACCATTTTTAAATTGTTTAAATATACAGTTAAAAATAGTTGATCAATATATTTTTAACTTGGTACCGGGTTTAATATTATTACTACCCCAAATATTGTTCCAATTTTTAATTTGGTCAACCGAAACACTCGAAAATTTTTGAGAAATCAACCATAATGAGTCACCACTTTTTACAACATAGGTTGTGTATTTATCTTTTGAGATGGCTTGTTTGTTGCTTTTTGTTGTAGTTTTTGCAGATTTACTACTACTTGCCATGGGTTTTCTTGGATAAATCGTCAGTCTTTGTCCAACTCTAAGATTGTTGTTTTTTAAACCATTCCATCTTTTTATACTACTCACTGAAACCCCATATCTTCTGGCAATTTTACCTAAATAATCTCCACTTCTTACACGGTATCTTATCCTGTTGCTAGCTTCAAAATATTTTGGCAATGGTTTTTCGCGTTTTGCGTCATCTGCTTTTGCATAAGCATAGATCATTTCTTCATTTGATACAAAAGTACCTGCCATAAAAGTGGGTAGCCTCAAAGTATAATTTCTGTCTTTTACGTATGGAATTATCTTTAATTTATACTGTGGATTTAAAAAATTGATCAATTCTTTATCCGTTTTTAAAAGGCGATTAATTTGTTCAAACGAAACTTGTTGTTTTACTAAAATTGTATCGGTTTCAAAAAAGTTTGACAGTACATTTTTTGGATAGATTTGATGTTCATCAGCATATTCAAAAATATAAAGAGTAGCATAAAAAGCAGGTAAATAACCAGCAGTCTCTCTAGGTAGATAGTGACGAATATTCCAATAATTCTTTTTTCCGCCAGAGCGTCTTATTGCTTTTGAAACATTTCCGGGTCCTGAATTATAAGCTGCTAATGCCAAATCCCAGTCATCAAAAATATTATATAATTTACTTAAATATTTACAAGCAGCTTCAGTTGATTTAATTGGGTCATAGCGTTCATCTACATAAGAACTTACTTTTAAATCGTAATTTATTCCTGTTGTATACATAAATTGCCACAATCCCTTTGCGCCAACTCTTGAAGTTGCAGTGGGTTTTAATGCTGATTCAACAATAGCTAGATATTTTATTTCAAGAGGTATGTTGTATTTGTCTAAATGTTCTTCAAACATTGGGAAATAATAAGCAGCTCTTCCCATAAGATCTGCCAGAGTTTTTTTTCTATTTTTTAAATAATGCTTGATAATTCTTTCAAGTGAAGGATTGTACTCAACATGAAAAGGAGTTCGGCTGTTTAAAAAAGCCAATCTTTGTTTTAAAGTATCAGTAGGCAGATCTTCAATTACTATATTTTTTAGGCTATCGATCTCAACAATCAGACTAGTAGTGTCTTGTATAGATGAATTTCCCCATGAAGACATCCATTTTTTATCAATTTCTGAAGCAGCTGAATAATCTATAACTGCAATCTTTTTCCCCAAAACCTCTAATGAATCTGTATGTAATGTGTCTATATTAGAATATGATATGTTATTATTTATAATTTTATCTGCATTTCTCAAAATTGAATCAATAGTTTTATTGTTTTTTTGAGAAAAACCAATAGAGGTTACAAAAAATAGTAATAGAGTTAGAATCTTATACATTTATTTAATAATTTTCGGTTTTATTATTATTGTCAACTGTCTTATAAACTGCTAAACTAATATATTTATTTTATTAGAGAAGTTTTTTTATGCTTATTAGGATGAAAATCATAGCAATCATTTAGTATTACGGTTGATATTTAAATGGAAAAAAATTTAAAACTATCAATATCAAGATTAATAAAATATTATCAGTAATTCTTTTTCTCTGGCTAGATGTTTTAAACTATATAATTGTTTATCCAATTGATAATTTCATTAATCGCTTCATTTTTAATAATATCATTGTGCAATTCATGGTAAGCACCTTCAAATAATTTCAAGTCAACATTATTACCGGCATTCTCTGCAAATTCTTCAGAAGCTTTATAACTGGTCAATCGATCATCTGTACCATGCATCAACAACATCGGAAGATTTAATCTATTGGCATTATTGATTGCCCATTCACCACTTTCAATAAATAATACAGAAAAATTAGGACTTACTTTATCATGGTTCAATGGATCATCAGTATAGGCTTTAACGGCTTTTTTATCCCGTGAAACAGCATTGACATCTAAGCCGCTATCCATTATAAGAGCAGGATAGATATTTAATAATATCTTAGCGATACTCATTTTCCATTTTGGAGGTTCAAAAGCTAGTTTTAAAAAAGGGCTGGTTGATATGACACCTGTTAAAGTGTTTTTTCTACGCAATACATAATTAATAACAACATTTCCACCCATACTATGACCGTATAAAGAGGTAGGTTTATTTCCAAAAATTTCGTGAGATTTTTTTAATACTTCTTCAACGCTATCTAACACAGCTTCAAATCCGGGATTATGACCGCGTTTACCTTCCGTTTTGCCATGCCCAAAATGGTCAAAAGTTATAACAGCAATTGAAGCTTTGTTTAATTGAGGAATAACATTTTTTATATATCGACTAGAATGTTCGCCCATTCCATGAACTAAAACTACTACTGCGTTTACAATTTTTGGTTTAAAATATTGACCGTAAAACTTTGTTTTGTGTAGGATGAAATTATATTCTTGATGATCCATTTTAATATGTATTAATTACCAAATCTATTAAAAGTGCAATTTATTTTATTAGAATGTTTAAAAAAACTAATAACTTACTTTCTAATATACAGTAAAACAAACTTATATAACTAAATGTTTGAAAAATAAGCATTACAATTGATATTTTTGAAAATGAGTATTTAATTTTATTTATTATTATTTGTCATAATATTATATAATTAATTTCGTATATTTAGGTAGATTTTTTAAGCTATAAGTTATGAGAAATACTACATCAAATAAAAAAGGAAAAAAGCCTAAAAGCCTTGAAAAAAAGATTCTTTCAAATATAGATTTATTACATCCTTATGTGAAGCAAAGATTAAAAGTTGGAGAATACATGGGAATCCTTCCAAGAAACATGTATAAGCCTAATGGTATAATTGATGAAGTTATTTTAAAAATTTACGAAAACAATGTAAATAATGATATTGACCCGTATCAATTACAATTAATGATGTTTACTTTAGCAAATAAAAGATTATTTGAGCTGTTTGAGAGTGAAAAATGGCACAAAGATTCTATAAGCATTAAAATATTATTAGAGGAAGAGTTAAAACTTTTAGAAGAAAAATTTACAATTGATGCGGACTTTGATTATATAATGAATGAAGAATTAGATGATATTTCATATCATCAAGATAAAGAAGAATCTCACCTTCTACAATCAGATGAAATTCAACAAAATGTGACAGATTTTTTAGAACTTAAAGAGAATATATTTTATAAAAATCAGGTTAAACAAGATACTTTGCGTAAAATGTATAGAGTTTTACCACTTCAAACATCTAATGTAATGGATTTGTATGTATTAGGAAAGTTGAATTTTCAAGAAATTGCAACAATTTTAGATGAAGATATAGTAGAAATTAAAAATATTATAAGTTTTGTAAAGGAAAACTTTAAAAAACACCTTCTTTAATAAGCAATTGTTAAATAATTGTTAGAATTATTATAAATTAATGATATTTTCCTTTGCTGTTTAATTTTTTATTATAGATTTGTATTCAAATATAAATGAGGCGATAGAAAATTGAATATTTACTATCTTTATTTTAAGATGCAAACACAAACAGATATATTTAGAATTGTTTTGAAATCAATTTTTGATTCTAATACTGTTGTTGTTTTTTCTCGCCGCAACTTCCGTCGCCCGTAAGGGTATTTATTATTTTTTGAGATCAGGTGTGTCCGTCTCAGTATTCAAAAATATATTTCAAAACATTTATAAATCAGTAATTAGCTAAATACTATACAATGGAAATTGTTATAGCAACAAATAAACACTTAAAATACGCTGATATTATTTCAGAAACCATTGATATATCTGCCCAAGACAGGGGTACCGGTATTGCAAAAAGAACTCCGGATTATATCTTAACTAAAATTAAAAATGGAAATGCTGTAATTGCCCTTGATGGGGAAGAATTTGCAGGGTTTTGTTATATCGAGACCTTTAGTAATAAAAGTTATGTGGTACACTCCGGTTTAATTGTTCATTTTGATTATCGAAAACAAGGCTTGGCAAAAAAGATAAAAGCAAAAGTTTTTGATTATTCTAAAAAAAAATATCCAAAAGCCAAAGTTTTTGGTATTACTACCGGATTGGCCGTAATGAAAATTAATTATAGTTTGGGCTACAAACCTGTTACTTTTTCTGAACTTACAGATGATCCTGATTTTTGGAAAGGCTGTCAAACTTGTAAAAATTATGATGTTTTAAAACGTACTGATCAAAAATTGTGTCTTTGCACTGGGATGCTTTATGATCCAAAGCATAAAGATGAGATCAAAGATCATCCGTATGATAAAAAAACTTTAAGTAGATTAAAAAGAATTAAACAAAGCCTATTTCTAAATAAAAGGAATAAAAAAAATAACAATAATAAAAACACATTGCTTCCACTGTTTTTATGGAAGAAAAAATAACAATTATGAAAAAATTAGTTTTAGCATATAGCGGAGGTTTAGATACCTCATATTGCGCAAAATATTTATCTCAGGATAAAAAATTTGAAGTTCATGCTGTAAGTGTTAATACAGGTGGATTTGACAAAAAAGAAATTCAATCGATTAAAGAAAAGGCATTACAGTTAGGAGCCACTTCCTACAAATCAATTAATGCTGTTCAAACTTTTTATGATAAAGTTGTAAAGTATTTAATTTTTGGTAATGTCTTAAAAAATAATACTTATCCATTATCTGTTAGTGCCGAAAGAATAATTCAGGCTATTGAAATTGTAAAATATGCTAAAAAAATTGATGCTCAATATATAGCCCATGGTAGCACTGGTGCTGGTAATGATCAGGTGAGATTTGATCTGATCTTTCAGACTTTGGCTCCAGAAATAAAAATTATTACACCTATTAGAGATCATAAACTTGCAAGACATCAGGAGATAGAATATTTACAAAAAAATGGAATAAAATATTCATGGGAAAAAGCAAAGTACTCTATCAATAAAGGCCTTTGGGGAACAAGTGTTGGGGGTGAAGAAACTTTAAGTTCTCATTTACCATTACCTAATGATGCCTATCCAAGTCAGTTACAATCAACAGAACCAAAAGATATTATTTTAAGTTTTGAGAAAGGAGAGTTGGTAGCTATCGATGGGAAAAAAGATAGCATGGTAAGTAATATTATAAAACTAAATGAATTGGCATCGGAATATGCCATTGGAAGAGATATTCATATTGGAGATACGATTATTGGAATTAAAGGTAGAGTTGGGTTTGAAGCTTCGGCTCCATTGATTATTATTAAAGCACATCATTTATTAGAAAAACATACACTAACCAAATGGCAACAACACCATAAAGAGCAGTTGGGTAACTGGTACGGAATGTTATTGCATGAAGGCCAATACCTTGACGAAGTAATGCGAAATTTTGAAGTTTTTTTAGAAGATACGCAAAAATATGTATCCGGTGAGGTTTTTGTTAGTTTACATCCTTATAGGTTTACGCTGAATGGGATTTCGTCAAAACATGATCTAATGGATTCATCTTTTGCTAGTTATGGAGAAAGCAATGAAGGATGGACAGCCAATGATGCCAAAGGATTTATAAAAATTACTGCCAATCAAGGCAAAATATTTAACCATGTAAATTCTTAATAAATGATCAAAGCAGGAATTATAGGCGGAGCTGGTTATACGGCTGGTGAATTGATTAGAATTTTGATTTATCATCCAAAAGCGGAACTGGAATTTGTCCACAGCACTTCCAATGCAGGAAATAAAATTTCGGATGTGCATCAGGATCTGTTAGGGGATCTGGATTTAAGATTTTCAGATACGATCGAGGCAGATATTGATGTGCTATTTTTATGTTTAGGTCATGGAAATTCAAGTAAATTCTTACACGAAAATAAATTTTCAGATACAACAATGATCATCGATCTAAGTAATGATTTCCGATTAGAAGATGATAAAGTTTTTGAAAATAAAGAATTTGTTTATGGTTTACCCGAATTAAATAAAGAAGCCATTAAAAAAGCTAATTTTATTGCAAATCCAGGTTGTTTTGCTACGGCAATTCAGCTTGCAATTTTGCCTATGGCCAAAGCAGGATTAATTGAAAATGATATACATGTAAATGCAACTACTGGTGCCACTGGTGCAGGAACAAGTTTGTCAAAAACAACCCATTTTACCTGGCGTGATAATAATTTTTCATCATATAAAGTTTTTAAGCATCAGCATTTGGGAGAGATTGATCAGAGTATAAAATCCTTACAGAATAATTTTAAAAATGAAGTGATTTTTATTCCTAATCGGGGTGATTTCAGTAGGGGGATTTATGTCACGATGTATACAGATTTTGATGGAACTTTAAAAGAAGCCAAAGAAATTTATAAGAATTTTTATTCTGATGCAGAATTTACATTTATTTCTGATAAAGAGATCTTTTTAAAACAAGTAGTAAATACAAATAAATGTTTGATCCATTTGCATCATTACAACGGAAAATTGTTAATTACAAGTGTAATAGATAACTTGTTGAAAGGCGCATCCGGACAAGCAGTTCAAAATATGAATTTAATGTTTGGTTTAGATGAAAGTCTAGGGTTAAATCTAAAAGCAAATTATTTTTAGTAAAACAATGATTTAAAAGAAGTATGCATTTATTTTCCCCTCTTGAGAGGGGTTAGGGGTGTGTTTAAAGAAAAATAATTATGAACCTATTCAACGTTTATCCACTTTACAACGTAACCCCGGTAAAAGCAGAGGGTTGCTATGTATGGGATGAGAAAGGAACAAAATATTTAGATCTTTACGGAGGTCATGGTGTAATATCGATTGGGCATACACACCAGGATTATGTTGCAAAACTAAAAGATCAGTTAGATCATATTGGGTTTTACTCTAACTCGATTCAAAATCCTTTACAGGTAGAATTGGCACAAAAATTAGGAAAACTTTCCGGGTGTGAGGATTATGATCTGTTTTTATGTAATTCAGGTGCTGAAGCAAATGAAAATGCCTTAAAACTTGCCTCTTTTAAAACAGGAAAGAAAAGAGTTATTTCTTTTGAAAATTCTTTTCATGGAAGAACATCGGCAGCTGTAGCTGTAACAGATAATATGAATATCAATGCACCAATAAATTTACAACAGGAAGTAACTTTTTTACCTTTGAATCAAATAGATCTTGTAGATGAAGAAATAAAAAAAGGAGATGTTTGTGCTGTGATTATTGAAGGAATTCAGGGAGTTGGTGGGTTAGATGAAGGAACAACAGATTTTTTTAAAGATTTAGAAAAGATTTGTAAAGAAAATGAAGTGATTTTCATTCTAGATGAAATCCAATCGGGTTTTGGCAGAAGTGGAAAATTCTTCGCTTTTCAACACCATAATATTCATCCGGATATTATTACTATAGCCAAAGGTATGGGTAATGGTTTTCCGATAGGAGGAGTTTTGATTTCTGATAAGATAGAAGCGAAATTTGGCATGCTTGGCACTACTTTTGGCGGAAATCATTTGGCATGTGCAGCAGCAATATCTGTTTTAGATGTGATGGAAAAGGAAAAATTAATGAATAATGTTAATGAAGTTTCTGCTTATTTTTTAAAAAGAATTAAAGAGATTCCACAAATAAAAAAGGTTAAAGGAAAGGGATTGATGCTTGGAGTTGAATTTGATTTTGAAGTAGCCGAGATTAGAAAAAAAATGATTTTTGATAAACACATCTTTACTGGTGGGGCAGCAAATAAAAGACTGTTGCGAATTCTTCCGCCATTGAGCGTATCAAAATCTCAAATAGAGGTGTTTGTGGATGTATTGAAAGAAGTTTTGAATGAAATAAATTAAAAAACATTGTGCACTTAGTATATTTCTTTGTGTTCATTGCGATTAAAATAACAATATGAATTACTTATCAATTAACGAAATAGATAATTTATCCGAATGGGTAAAAGAAGCGATCGATCTTAAGAATAACCCCTTAAAACATCAGGGTTTAGGAAAGAATAAAACCATTGGGCTGCTATTTTTCAACAACAGTTTACGAACTCGTTTAAGTACCCAAAAAGCTGCAATAAATTTGGGAATGGATCCTATTGTAATGAATTTTGGAAGTGAAGGTTGGGCTTTGGAATTTGAGGATGGCACGGTGATGGATCAGGGGAAATCGGAACATGTAAAAGAAGCAGCTCAAGTAATTTCTCAGTTTTGTGATGTGATCGCCATCAGGGCTTTTGCATCTTTAACCGATAAAGAAAAAGATCTTGCCGAAGAGGTTTTAGCCGCCTTTGTAAAATATGCTACTGTTCCAATTGTAAATATGGAGAGTTCCGTTGGTCATCCGTTACAGGCTTTAGCCGATGCAATTACTATGGAGGAATTTAAAGTTTCTCATAGGCCGAAAGTTGTGTTAAGCTGGGCTCCGCATCCAAAAGCCTTACCCCATGCAGTTGCAAATTCATTTATTGAAATGATGCAAAAACAGGATGCGGAATTTGTAATTACGCACCCGAAAGGCTATGAATTGAATCCTGAAATTGTAAAAGATTCGATTGTGGAATACAGCCAGGAAAAAGCTTTCGAAAATGCTGATTTTATTTATACAAAGAACTGGAGTTCATTTAATGATTATGGAAAAGTAATCTCTCAGGACAATAGCTGGATGATCACTTCAGATAAAATGGAAAAGACAAATGATGCAAAATTTATGCACTGTTTGCCGGTAAGAAGAAATGTGGTAGTTACCGATGAGGTTTTGGATAGTGAGAATTCTATTGTAATTCAACAGGCAAATAACAGAACTTATTCTGCACAGGTTGTATTGAAAAGAATATTAGAAGAATAAATACTAACTCTGTGAATCTCTGTGTCTTCTCTGAGTATCTTTGTGAAATAGTTATTACACAGAGTTGCACAAAGTATTACAGAGTTTCGCTGAGAAATTATTTAAAATAATGAAACAAAAACTAAAAATAGTAAAAATAGGAGGAAATGTGATCAATGATAAAGATGCATTAACATCCTTTTTAGCGGATTTTTCTAAAATTAAAGAAGCAAAAATATTGGTTCATGGAGGAGGAAAACGTGCCAGTGAAATGATATCTGATTTAGGATTAAAACCTAAGATGATAAACGGCAGACGGGTAACGGATGAACCAACACTGGAAATTGTTACCATGGTCTATGCTGGATTGTTAAATAAAAATATAACTGCACAATTACAAGGGAACAATTGTAATGCCATAGGACTTTCCGGGGCTGATGCCAACACTATTTTAGCACATAAACGTATTGTTAAAGAGGTTGATTATGGTTTTGCAGGAGATGTAGATGCTGTGAATTCTGATATAATTAAAGTATTAGTTGATAATAGGTTAACACCTGTTTTTTGTGCTATTACACATGATAAAAACGGACAGCTTTTAAATACAAATGCCGATACCATTGCTGCTGAAATGGCAAAGGGGATGAGTATGAATTTTGAGGTAGAATTGATCTATTGTTTTGAAAAACTTGGCGTTTT
>JAOZVI010000206.1 GCA_029938265.1 Flavobacteriaceae bacterium
AACATGGTCTTCTCTGTTGCTGGTTCCTGGGTAACAATTCCCCCATCCCATGCCGGATAATCAGCAATAAAATGCCATTTCGCACCGGATCTTTGAAGCTCGGACTCTGCTGCCTCTTCGAATGAACATTGAGAATCAAAATATGAGGGTATTCCTCCCGAATTTTCCTGATCATCTTTATTTACGGATGTCACTATCGGCAGTAAATGATTATACTTATTCTTAAACGGTTTGGCTACCGAACCATAAAGCAGATTGCCGGAGCAGGCAATATATCCCCAACGACCTTTTTTTCCATTCTTTGAAGTAGGAATTTTATAAGTGTGCAATGTTTTGCCAGTGGCAGCATCCAGAAGCAAACAGTTCTCCCCAGTGGCGACGAAAAGTCCCTGATCAGAAAGAGCGAGATTACTACCATCCACATCTGCACGAACACGAGTGGCGCCTTGAATTTCGCGTTCCCAAAGTTTAATACCGTTATAAGAATCATAAGCCATAACCACATTTTCACCCTGGATAAAAAGGCGTCCATTTTTAGCTAAAGGAGAAGCAGCTCGGGCGTGACGCTCAACCATTTTTTCCGGTCCGGGTTCTCCATACCAGAGCACTCCGAAGGGATAGGTAACTAATGTATCATCCGAGCAAATTGTATTTGTCGCATCAGCATATTGGTGCGTCCACGACCCGGCGCCTTTTAAAGCTCCTCGCGTAGTTTTTACCCAGAGTCCTTTTTTATTTGTAATCTCTGGCTTCTCTGCACCAATCTCTTGCATCCATTCCACGAGAGCAACTTTATCAAAAAGGTCCGATTTTCTATTTTTTGCCTCAGGTTGTCCTAGAAAAACCATTCCACCAAGAGGTTTCAATACCCTATAAATTTCTTTAGCATTACTCTTAATTTCACCAGTAAACAAAAAGTCATCTGAAACAATTAGATTAGCAAAATAATCAGGTAAGCTCTCAACTGCCCAATTCTCTATTGTGATCCGTGTACCATAGAGACCAGTATTTGCCAGCTTCTCTCTAGCCTTTTTAACATTATCCTCATCCGGGCTTATCCCGATAATTTTCAATTCACTTTGGTTGGCTAGCTCATAAGCAAGCTGACCATTAGCACTATTAAGAACCAGGCAATACCCTTTATGCACGCCGGTCTCAGCAATAATTTGTTTTGCTGCTGTTTTATATAGCTCACTTAGTTCATTATTTTCGTACGGGGATTGTACTATTTCCGATTTAATCTCATTCATTGAAGAATTCTCTCCACCTTCAAAACAATAGATATGCCCCTTTTCATTATTAGCAAACAGATGACCTTCAGCAAGAGCAAGTCCTAGTGTTCTACCCTCAATGTTAAACCGGTTTAATTCCTTGCCATTTTCGGAATCCAAAATAATCACAACACCTTTACCGCCAGCAATCACTTTGTCTTTTGCTAAAATGATTGTATTTAGTGCCGTCTCTTTGTATTGCCATTTGGTTGCAGATTTTTTGGTTGAATCAATTTGATCTTTTAGCAATTTATTTTTTTCAATTAGCTGGTTGAAATCTTTATTATAACTCTTCTTTTTTTCAATATTGGATTGTGCGGTTTTTCTAATTAAACTATTTGTTTTTTTAATTTCAGTTAATAAAGAATCGATCCTATTTTCAATCTGAGGATATTTTGCACGGTCAATTGCATGAATACCATCTTTCGTAACCACATAGGAGATATTTCCTCGAGCAGCCATATCAATACCATTAAACGAAACAAAGGCATCACCTTTCCGCTGACCTGATTCAAGATCATACACAATCTTTGTTGGTGTTCCAGACCGATCAACACCAGCAATTAAATTCCCCTCATTGATCAATGCCCAAGTACCACCGGCTTTACTGCCTGGACTAAGAGCGTAGAGAAATTTTCCATTCTTTTTATCGAACACTGCAGGCATACTTCTTCCGGAAGGTATATATAAATGATCTTCTGATGTCAGTATATAACCAAAGGGAGAAATTCCGCCAAATTGCATTTCATGCGCTTTATCACCAATTGTATCATTTTTCCATACAACCTTACCATCTTCGGCATCTAGTCCACAAATATAAATGCCTTCATAAGGAAAAATGCCAGCACTAAGATAAACCACACCATCCTCAACCAGAACACTGGTTCTAACCGGCCAGAGAGAAACCATTTTCCCGTTACCAAGTACTTTTTTATCAGAGGGACCTGCACGATATTTCCATTCCAAATTCCCATTTTCTGCATTGAGGCAATAGACATAACCATCATCAGATCCAAAGTATATACGGTTTTTCCAGATAGATGGAGCAAAGCGGATAGGACCTTCGGCAAAAAATGTCCATTCTTCAATTCCAGTTGAGGAGTTCAAAGCATAGAGTTTATTATCTACAGATGATCCAAAATAGGTTATACCGTTGGCGGATACGACATTATTAGTATTATCGACATGCATCCTCGGCAATTCTTCTCCAGGTTTATACCAAGCTGCGACTGGTGGATGGAGTGGTTTAAAAACCCACTTTGGGGAGAGATTCTCCGGAAGGATTTCATCTGTAATTGCGCTTCTAAAACCATCATGTCGGTATGTACGCCATCCCTCCTTTTCATTTTCTGCATTACAGGCAAACAGAAGAAAAATAGAAAATAAAATTATTATGGATTGTTTTAGAGCAGAACTTTCTCTTGATTTCAAATGGTGCTTTTTCATATTGTATATCCCTCAAAATATTGTCAGGACTTGTGGATTATATACTTCGAAACTTAAGCATTTTTTAATGAGATAAAAAAACCTTTTTGATAATAAAAGTTTTATCTATTAGTCAATCATGTTCGATAAACAATAAATGAGCTATAATGATATCAGTTTATAGAGCGAGAGATGGAGTTTATAAAACCAGTGAACTGGTTAAAATTATGTTTCTTTTATCATTAAGAGGCTGTCTCAAAAGTAACAATTGTCATTTCGAACGAAGTAAGAAATCTCATTTTTAATTCATAATCAAAAGATTCTCACGTCGCTTCGCTCCTCAGAATGACAGATTATGGCTTTTGAGACAGCCTCTTAATAAGGACATACGGTCGTTCTAACCGTTTATTTAGTTACAATAGTGGACACCCCGAATCGCTAGTCGTTATTACCATACTTTCAATTTTACTTTTCCAGATTTCAAATTTATAAAGGGTCCAGCACTATTATTTTCTTCTAATCGCTTATCACCAAAATAATCTGTGTCAATTTTTAATAATGTGCCGTCCGGATTATCAAATACTGCTTTCGG
>JAOZVI010000207.1 GCA_029938265.1 Flavobacteriaceae bacterium
TAAATCCACTTATCTCAACCCATATTATCCCTCTCCAATTCTAAGCGGGTGCAAAAGTACAACCTTTTTTAAAAATACCAAACAAAAATATAAAATATTTTGTTATTTATTATCAAATTATACTAATGAACTTCTTATACTGAAAAACAAAAAGAATGCTTTTGTTTTTGCGGGTGCAAACGTACGATTATTTTCAATTTAACCTATAATATATCTTTATATAATTTTAAGCTTTTATTCCTTATTATTATACTTTATTGACAATCTGTAATTTGCATTAAAATCAAAAATAAAATTAACATAACTTTAGCAATAAAATAGGGTTAATTAATCTCTCAAACAATAGTTAGTTTTTAATATATATTATATGGTGTAAGTATTTTAATTTTCACTCCTTATTATTTTTTAAAAAGTAATATATTTGCATCCTTATTTATTTGAGATATGATTAATATTACTTTACCAGACGGAAGTATTAAGAAATTTGAGAAAAATAGCACAGCTATCGATGTTGCTAAAAGCATAAGTGAAGGTTTCGCAAGGAATGTTATTTCAGCAAAATTTAACGATGAAACCATTGAAACAAAAACACCATTGACAACTGATGGTGCACTTATCCTATATTCATGGAGAGATAAAGAAGGTAAAAAAGCTTTTTGGCATTCTTCCGCTCATTTACTTGCACAGTCTATTCAATTCTTCTATCCGGATGCCAAATTAACTATAGGACCAGCCATTGAGAATGGTTTCTATTACGATGTAGATTTTGGTGACAAAATACTATCAGAAAATGAATTCAAGCAAATTGAGAATAAAATGCTTGAATTTGCAAGACAGAAATCCGAATTCAAAAAACGTTCCATTTCAAAGTCTGAGGCTTTACAGACCTATAAGGACGAGAATAATGAGTTTAAAGTTGAATTGATTGAAAATCTTGAAGATGGAAAAATTACTTTTTGCGATCACAGTGATTTTACTGATCTGTGCCGCGGTGGTCATATACCAAATACGGGATTGATCAAAGCTGTAAAAGTGATGAGTGTTGCAGGAGCTTATTGGCGAGGTGATGAAAAGAACAAACAATTAACCCGTGTTTACGGAATTTCGTTCCCGAAACAAAAAGAATTAAAAGAATATTTAGCTTTAATAGAAGAGGCTAAAAAACGTGATCATAGAAAACTTGGTAAAGAACTAGAATTATTTACTTTTTCGCAAAAAGTAGGTCAGGGTTTACCTTTATGGCTTCCAAAAGGAGCTGCTTTGCGTGAACGCTTGGAACAATTCCTAAAAAAAGCACAAAAAAAAGCTGGTTATGAAATGGTGATCACACCTCATATTGGACAAAAGGAATTGTATGTAACTTCCGGTCATTATGAGAAGTACGGTAAAGATAGTTTTCAACCCATCCACACACCAAAAGAAGATGAGGAGTTTTTATTAAAACCAATGAATTGTCCACATCATTGTGAAATATATAATACAAAACCCTACTCCTATAAAGATCTACCTGTAAGATTTGCTGAATTTGGCACAGTTTACAGATATGAACAAAGCGGCGAACTGCATGGTTTAACTCGTGTTAGAGGATTCACACAAGATGATGCCCATATTTTTTGTACTCCCGAACAATTAAACGATGAGTTTAAAGCTGTAATTGATTTAGTTTTATATGTTTTTAATTCATTAGGTTTTGAAGATTTTACAGTTCAAATATCATTACGTGATCCTAATGACAAAGAAAAATATATTGGCAGTGATGATAACTGGGAAAAAGCAGAAAATGCTATAATCCAGGCAACTAAAGAAAAAGGATTACAAAGCACTATAGAATATGGTGAAGCAGCTTTTTACGGGCCTAAATTAGACTTTATGGTTAAGGACGTTTTAGGCAGAAATTGGCAACTCGGCACCATTCAAGTTGATTATAACTTACCCGAAAGATTTGACTTAACATATAAGGGATCTGACAACCAATTACACAGACCTGTGATGATCCATCGCGCACCTTTTGGTTCTATGGAGCGTTTTATAGCCATATTAATTGAGCATACAGGGGGTAATTTCCCGCTTTGGTTAACTCCTGAACAAGCTATATTACTACCAATCAGTGAGAAATATGAAAAATATTGCAAAAAAGTTTTAAATTTGTTAGAAAATCACGAAATTCGCGCCCTCATAGATAATCGTAATGAAAAGATTGGTAGAAAGATACGTGATGCTGAAATTAACAAGATACCATTCATGTTGATTATTGGTGAAAACGAAGAGAGAGAAAGTACAATATCTGTTAGAAAACATAGTGAAGGTGATTTAGGAACTTTTACAATAGAGGAATTTTCCAATATCATTCAAAGTGAAATTGATAAAACATTACAAGAATTTTAAGTTTAACTATTCCTGAAAAGGTTAAAAATATAAAGTTATAGCAATAAGAAGAAAAAGAGGGGTTAGAAAACCCTGGAGAATTATTAAAGAAGATCCGCACAAAATCAATGAAAAAATTCGTGCTCAGGAAGTTCGTTTGGTTGGCGATAATGTTGAAATTGGTGTTTATCCAATAAGAAAAGCCAATGAAATTGCACAAGAGTTAGAATTAGATTTGGTGGAGATTTCTCCTAATGCTAATCCGCCCGTTTGTAAAATTATTAATTATAAGAAGTTTCTTTACGAACAAAAGAAAAGAGAGAAAGCTTTAAAAAATAAAGCAACAAAAGTTGTGATCAAAGAAATTAGATTTGGTCCGAACACTGATGAACATGATTATGAATTTAAAAAGAAACATGCTGTTAAGTTTCTTGAAAGCGGTGCTAAGCTGAAAGCTTTTGTATTCTTTAAGGGAAGATCTATCATCTATAAAGATCAGGGTCAGATTTTATTATTGCGTTTGGCTCAGGAGCTTGAAGATTATGGAACTGTTGAACAAATGCCTAAATTGGAAGGTAAACGAATGATTATGTTTATAGCTCCTAAAAAGAAAAAATAATTTAAAAATATAATAAGCAAGAAAATTATAAAAAAGGAAGAAGATGCCTAAAATGAAAACTAAATCCAGTGCTAAAAAACGTTTTAAATTAACGGGTACCGGTAAATTAAAAAGAAAACACGCTTTTAAAAGTCATATTTTGACCAAAAAAAGCAAAAAGCGTAAATTAAAACTTACGCATTCAGGTTTGGTAAATAAAGCTGATGTATCGAATATTAAACAACAATTAACACTAAAATAGCAAAAGAAATTTTGTGGTAATTAATTATTAACCCTGTATTAGTGCTTTAATAAAAAATG
>JAOZVI010000208.1 GCA_029938265.1 Flavobacteriaceae bacterium
ACTAACATTTTGAGTTCGTTTTTAAACTCCTCAAAATTGAGTTTCACTAATAAATAGATCTTTTTTAATAATAATGAATTATTTCTTGGTATGTTTTCAAAAATATTTTTTTTAGAAAATATTTATACTATAATTTTTGTCAAATATGAATTGATTACTGACATTTGCACCACAAAATAAGAATTTAAGATGAAACGAACATGATTAAAAAAATTCTACTGGTTTTAATTATTCTTCCTCTTTTTGCTTTTACATTGCATAAATACTATATCAGTTTAACCAAGATCGATTATGTTAAAGAGAAGAAAACTGTACAAATTACCATGCGTTTTTTTATTGATGATATTGAAAAAACATTAAACGATCGTTTCCAAAAATCATTTGAACTCGCTACAAAAAATGAGCTTAAAAAAACTGATAATTATATTGCTCTTTATATCAATCAAAAATTTCATATAAAGATCAATGATCATGAAAAATCATACGAATATTTAGGTAAGGAATACGATAATGATGTAGTTTATTTTTATTTGGAAATTGTTGATATTGAAAATATTAGCACTTTTGAAGTTCAAAATAAGATGCTTTTTGAAGAATTTGAAGAACAACAAAATTTTATAAAACTCAATATCAACAATCAACACAAAATTTTTATATTAATTAAAGACAATGATAAAGATTTGTTAAATTTTTAACATTTTATTTCCTTCTTATTTAAATAGATTATTTTTGAAAACTTTAATAAAAATACATGTATAAACAAATGAAAAAATCAGCTTTATTAACGCTTAGTTTTGTCTTAATATTCTTTGCAGGAATTGCACAGCAAAAAGAAATAGCTAAAGAAAAACAACCCGGTCATTACAACATTAGTAAATTCAAACAATTAAAAGAAGAATTTCCTACACCAAATGTTTATCGTACTGCCTCAGGTGCTCCCGGACCTGAATATTATCAGCAACAGGCTGATTATAAAATGAATATTATCTTAGATGATGAAAGTCAAAAAATCTATGGTGAAGAAACGATTACTTATCACAATAATTCACCCGATGAATTAGAATATCTGTGGGTACAATTAGATCAAAATATCAGAGCTATCAATGCTCGAACAGATGATGTAAAAGCCGGTAAACCCGGTGTAATCTATAATCCTACAAAATTTACCCAAACATTTTTAGGAAAGCCGTTTGATGGTGGTTTTAAAATTGATTTTATTAAAAACTTAGACGGAAGCGATATATCCTATACTATTAATGGCACTATGATGCGTGTTGATATTCCTAACTCATTAAAACCAGGTGAAAAAATTAGTTTTAAGATCAAATGGTGGTACAATATACCAAACTACACAGTACATAGAGGCAGATCTGGTTATGAGCCTTTTAAAGATGGTAATAAAGGCTATATCATTGCTCAATTCTACCCTCGTATGGCAGTTTACAATGATGTTGAAGGTTGGCAAACCATGCAATTTTATGGTCGTGGTGAATTTTCTTTGCCTTTCGGAAATTTTGATGTAAACATTACTACACCCGACGATCATATTTTAGAAGGTACCGGCCGTATTATGAACAGAAAAGAAATGCTTACCAAAAAACAATGGAAAAGATATGAAGAAGCGCAAAGATCATTTGACAAACCGGTGATTATCGCAACTCAGGAAGAAGCAATAGAAAGAGAAAAGAAAGTTTCTAAAAAAACCAAAACATGGAAAATAAAAGCCGAAAATGTTCGTGATTTTGCCTTTGCTACTTCCAGAAAATATATTTTAGACATGCAGGCTGTCAAAATTGGCGGGAAAACTGTAATGGCTGTTTCTATTTATCCGAAAGAAGGTAATCCGCTTTGGGAAGAATATTCAACTAAAGTTGTTGCACATACTATTAAAAATTATTCTAAACATATGTTTGATTACCCATACCATAAAGCCATTTCAGTAAATGCAAAACAACAGGGTATGGAATATCCGATGATCTGCTTTAATTTTGGCCGACCCAAAGAAGATGGCACATACAGCGAAAGAACTCGTAATGGAGTGATTGGTGTTATCATTCATGAAGTAGGCCACAACTGGTTTCCAATGATCGTAAACTCTGATGAACGTCAATGGGGCTGGATGGATGAAGGTTTAAATACCTTTGCACAATTATTGACCGAACAAAATTTTGAGCCTGGTTTTCCTTCAAGAGCATTCCCCTCTAATGTGGTTAATTATATGGATGGTGACCAAAGTAAAATATCACCAATTATGACAGCTCATGACTATGTTTTTAATAGTGGACAAAATGCTTATGCTAAACCGGCTGCCGGTCTATATATGTTACGTGAAATAATTTTAGGTCATGAATTGTTTGATAAAGCTTTCAAAACTTATGCCAATAGATGGAAATTTAAACACCCTACTCCTGCCGACTTCTTTAGGACGATGGAAGATGCCTCAGGTACTGATCTTGATTGGTTTTGGAGAGGATGGTTCTATACTACTGATTACAATGATATTGGCATTAAAGATGTAAGAAAATATGTAGTAACCGACAAACCAACAAGTAGGGCTAAAGGGATGTTTCGGGGGTTTGGTGCAGATATAAATGATTATTTGCCGGCTTTATTTTTAGTCAATCCTGATAGTGATGAATATACTCCTGAAATGGCAAATAATACTGATCCGATGAATGATTTTAAGTTTATGAAAGATTATTTAAATGAAAACTATAGTAGCCAGGAAATTAAAGAATTGAAGAATACTAAATATTTCTATGAAATTATTTTTGAAAAACCAGGAGGATTAGTAATGCCAATTATTGCTGAGTTCATTTATAAGGACGGCTCTAAAGAAGAAAAATATTTTCCTGCAGAAATTTGGAGATTCAATGATAAAGAGATCAAAAAATTATTTGCTACAGATAAAGAGATCAAAGAAATAAATATTGATCCAAATAAAATTACAGCTGATGTAAACCTAAATAACAACAGCTGGCCAAAGAAAAAGGAAGATACTAAATTCGATCAATTCAAAAAGAAAAGTGTTGATCACTAAGCTTAATCTTTACAAGATACCAAAGTTTTCTCGTGATGGCTTTGGTATATTTTTTATACTATCCAATAAATAGTATTAACCCTCAGGGTAAGCCCTGAACCCAATTACAGAAACAGACCCAAGGGTCTAGATATTAACCTTGATCCCGCTAGATACTGAAACAAGTTCAGCACAAGCAGCGGGATTAGTTCAACTAACATTTTGAGTTCGTTTTAAAACTCCTCAAAATTGAGTTTCACTAA
>JAOZVI010000074.1 GCA_029938265.1 Flavobacteriaceae bacterium
TAAATTCCAACAAAAATTATTAATAGTATTTTTTTCATGATTTTGATTTTGATGCAAAAATAATACTTTTTATATTAAAATAGTAACTAAAACAAAGCAAATATATTGCGTAAAATTGTAATTTTGCAAACGTTTTTTAAAATTTTTAATATATGAATATCCCATCAAAATACAATCCTGCAAACGTTGAAGAAAAGTGGTATAACTATTGGATGGAGAATGACTATTTTTATTCAACTCCTGATAATCGTGAGCCATACACAATTGTAATACCACCACCCAATGTTACAGGTGTCTTGCATATGGGTCATATGTTAAATAACACCATTCAAGACGTTTTGATTCGTAGAGCCAGAATGAAAGGATATAATGCTTGTTGGGTTCCCGGTACGGATCATGCTTCAATTGCTACAGAAGCAAAAGTTGTTGCAAAACTGAAAGATGAGGGTATAAATAAAAATGATATCTCAAGAGAAGAATTCTTAGAATATGCCTGGGATTGGACTCATAAACACGGCGGAATTATTTTAGAACAGTTAAAGAAATTGGGCGCTTCATGCGATTGGAAACGCACAAAGTTCACGATGGATGAAGATATGTCAGAATCGGTTACTGAAGTTTTTATTGATCTTTATAATAAAGGACTGATATATAGAGGTTATCGAATGGTAAACTGGGATCCGGAAGCAAAGACAACTGTATCGGATGAAGAGGTAATCCATATTGAAAAGAATGGTAAATTATATTATTTTAGATATCAAATTGAAGGTGAAGATGATTCTGTAACCATTGCAACTACACGTCCGGAAACTATCTTGGGTGATACTGCTGTTTGTATCAATCCAAATGATGAGAGGTTTAAACATTTAAGAGGGAAAAAAGTCGTTGTTCCTGTAGTAAATAGAATTGTGCCAATTATCGAAGATGAATATGTTGATATGGAATTTGGAACCGGTTGTTTGAAGATTACTCCTGCGCATGATATAAACGATAAAGAAATTGGAGAAAAACATGAATTAGAGGTTATTGATATTTTTAATGATGATGCTACTTTAAATTCATACGGTATGCATTATCAGGGTAAAGATAGATTTGTTGTACGTAAAGAAATAATCAAAGAATTAAAATCTCTTGGTCATTTAGTTAAGATTGAGGATTATAAAAATAAAATTGGGACTTCAGAAAGAACTGGAGCTATTATCGAACCAAAAGTTTCTATCCAATGGTTTTTAAAAATGAAAGATCTAGCAGAACCTGCTTTAAAAGCTGTGATGGAAGATGATGTAAAATTGGTTCCTGAAAAGTTTAAAAATACTTATCGCCATTGGATGGAAAATGTTCGCGATTGGAATATTTCCAGACAGTTATGGTGGGGTCATCGTATTCCGGCATTTTTTTACGGAGATGGTCAAAATGATTTTGTAGTTGCTTCAACAAGGGATGAAGCAGCTATATTAGCAAAGAATAAAATTGGTAAAGATTTTAAAATTGAAGATCTAAAACAAGAAGAAGATGTTTTAGACACCTGGTTTTCTTCCTGGTTATGGCCAATATCAGTTTTTGATGGTATTCGTAATCCTGAGAATAATGATATTGATTATTATTATCCAACTCGTGATCTTGTTACAGCTCCTGAAATTTTATTCTTTTGGGTAGCGAGAATGATCATTGCCGGTTATGAATATAGGGGCGAAAAACCATTTTCAAAAGTTTACCTTACAGGAATTGTTCGTGATAAGCTTGGTAGAAAAATGTCAAAATCTTTAGGAAATTCACCCGATCCAATAGGCTTGATGAATAAATATGGTGCTGATGGAGTTAGAGTAGGGATGTTGCTTACTTCCCCTGCAGGGAATGATTTGCCATTTGATGAAGATCTATGTGAACAAGGGCGTAATTTTTCTAATAAAATATGGAATGCTTTTCGTTTGGTTAAAGGTTGGGAAGTATCAAAAGAAATTGAACAACCAAGATCTGCAGCTCAGGCAATTAAATGGTTTGATGCTAAATTAGTAAAAGTTCTTAAAGACCTGGAAAGATCTTATGAAGATTATCGGATTTCAGAGGCATTGATGACGACTTATAAATTTATTTGGGATGACTTTTCTTCATGGTACTTAGAGATGATCAAACCAGCTTATCAAAGTCCAATCGACGCCAAAACCTATAAGCAAACTCTTGATAACTTTGAAAAAATTGTAAAGATCTTGCATCCTTTTATGCCATTTGTATCAGAAGAAATTTGGCAATTAATACGCAATAGAACAACTGATGAAGCTTTGATCATTTCGCCTTGGCCAATAATTAAAAATGCAAATAATGATTTAGTAAAAGAATTTGAATTTACTGCCGGAATTATTTCAGGAATTAGAACGATCCGTAAAGAAAAGAATATTCCTAATAAGGAATCTGTTGAACTATTTGTTTTAAATAATGAAAATACACATACCGATTTTGATGTGATCATTCAAAAACTGGGGAATATTTCTAAGTTAGTATATATTGATAAAAAGAAAGAAGGAGCACTTTCTTTTAGAGTAAAATCTAATGAATATTTTATCCCAATGGGAGATAATATCAATATTGAAGAAGAAATTAAGAAATTAGAAAGTGAATTAAAATATGCTGAAGGTTTTTTAGTATCAGTACAAAAAAAATTAAGTAATGAGCGTTTTGTAAATAATGCACCAGAACAAGTTATTGCTGCTGAACGGAAAAAAGAGGCTGATGCTCTAGCGAAAATTTTGACAATAAATGAAAGTTTAAGAGGATTAAAATAGTGTGAATCATTAATTGTTTTTTGTAGTTTTTATATTCACTTCTATATCAACTTCACTCCATGTTTTACTAATACCGTCAGCTGCTTTATGTTTTTCACTACAAACTTCATTTAAAGCAGCAATAGCAGCTTGTGCTTGCCAATTATTAAGATCAATTTTGGCATTGATCTTAATATTCTCTCCATGAACTTCATACAAAATGGGAATTGTTTTATCTAATCCATTTAATGATATTGTTGCTTCTCCTTTACCATTATTATCAATGCTGATGGTACCCTTAATTTTGGAAGTATCTTTCATGGTGCCAAATAATGATTCACGCAATTTAAAATCGCGAATAGAATCTTTACTATAAATGCTATTAACTGGAATGCTAAATTTTACATCATTAATGACTTCAACTGGATTTATACCTTTTGTTATATTTTCAATTTCAATTTCTTTAAAAGTACCTTTAACAGAAACTTTTTCAGTAGTTTTATAAGCTGTCCAACTTAATGTAATATTTTCGTTTGCAATAGTATAATTAGATTTTTGAACAGGTTCTTTAGTCGTTTTTTTGCATGAATATGAAAAGATTAATAACAAGCTAAAGGCTATGTAGAACAAGTATTTTTTCATAAAAGTAGTGGGATTATTATAATTTTATTTGATTGTGTTTTTCGACTAATTCGATATATTTTTTTTTAGCTGCATTGGGTGTAAGTTGATTTACCTGGAACCAGGCATTTAATTTAAAAGCATTTTTCATTTCATTATCACCAGACGGCAAATAAAAAGGGGTATCTATTGTTGCTTGTTTGTAATATGCATAAAATTGAAGCATCGTATCGGGAGGTAACTTTCCGGTCATCTTAGAGGCTATTTTAAAAGCTTTTTCGAATTTTTTATCTAATTCGTTCATTTAATTGATGCAATAATAGTTTTTCCACCTATAGTTTTATCATTAAGTTTTACTTTAACTTCCATATCCAAAGGTAAGAAAACATCAAGTCTTGATCCAAATTTAATGAATCCGGCATCATCTCCTTGAATAGCTATATGATCAACATGGGCATAATTAACGATTCTCCTAGCCATAGCCCCTGCTACTTGTCTGTATAGAATATTACCTAAAGTATTATTATGAACTACAATGGTTGTGCGTTCATTTTTTTCAGAAGATTTTGGATGCCAGGCAAACAAATATTTACCGGGATGGTATTTGGTGTATTTTATTTTACCCCCTATTGGAAAACGTGTTACATGAACATTAAGCGGAGACATAAAGATAGAGATCTGTTTTCGCTTGTCTTTAAAATACTCACTCTCAATTACTTCCTCAACAACGACAACTTTACCATCTGCAGGCGCGATAATATAGTTTTCATTAAGTTCTGTTGTACGTTTTGGATTTCTAAAAAAGTAAAGTATTATTAAAAATAGAATTAAAACTATTAACATTAAAGATTTTTGCAGCCATAATATTGAAATAAAATTTTCAAATAGCAACAGCAATACAACCAAAATTAATGAAGTAATAATTATCGTTTTATAACCTTCTTTATGAAACATCTATATGGTTAAAAATAAATAAAGAAAAATAAATGGTGATGCAAATATAACACTATCTAGTCGATCTAAAAAACCACCGTGTCCGGGAATGAAATTACTACTGTCTTTTATTTTTGCCTGACGTTTAAACATTGATTCAATGAGATCACCTAAAACGCCAAAAACACTAACAATAATAGCCAAAGCTAACCACTGATATGATAAAAGTGAGTCACAGTATTTTGATATTAAGAAACCTGCAATAAAAGTAAAAACAAAACCACCTATAAAACCTTCAATTGTTTTATTGGGTGAAACGCGTTCGATAAGTTTATGTTTGCCAAAATTTTTCCCTATAAAAAAAGCAAAGACATCATTACTCCATATTAAAACAAAAATCCCTAAGACAATTGTAAAATTAAATTCGTGATTAAAATTTAAATAAGGGATTTTAATCAAAAGTGAAAAAGGAATAATGACATAAATTAAACTTAAAAATATTTTACCAAGATACTGAATTGCAATTTTTCTAGAAGATACCAAAGCCGAAATAAAAGTAAAAAACATTGCAAATGTAAATATTGATACTATTATTTTTTGTATAAGAACATCCTCAATCTTGATCGAATTAATATTGGATAAAATGGCAGAAATAAAAGAAGTTACCGCTAAAATATATGGATAAACACTTTTTAATTCAATTATTTTTAAGAACTCATATAAACTAAAAAGCATGAAAATAAAAAACAGTCCATAAAAATAATACGTGCCAAAAAATGCTGATACAATTATTAAAGCACCATACAAAAATCCGAAAATAAGGCGATTAGTAAAATTTGTCATCAATTATAGATCTTCTAATAACAGTAAATATAATGTTTTGGCATTTGTATTTCCATAGCTCATAAAATCAGCATCTGATTTATCGGGTAAATAATCTTTTATAGAACTGACAATTGTGGGTGAATTTTTTTCAGATTTCATTCTTACAGCCATTACTCCATCTCTAATTGTATTTACGAGTTGACTCGTTTTAGCATAGACAATAAAACTATCAGGTAAATCTTTTAGTTTTTTTTCTCGTAATTGTTTTGAGGAAAACATAATGCTTCCATCCTCAGAAACCAAAGATTCACAATTGGTAAAAAATGGAAGTGTATTTATAGTATCTGTAGTCTTAGCACTATTGATATCAGCTAAGATCTGATTTAGTTCTTCATTAAAGCAAACAATATTATTCCAGTTATTCTCTTCAAGGATCTGGGATAAATTTTGGTTTATTTCATCTGGATTAGAACAATATAAAAATTTACCTCCTTTAGATATGAAGTTCCTTACAAATAATTCATCAGTAGAAAAATTATCTAAATTAGAGGAATCTTCTTTGTTGACATTTTTATCAAAAGAAATAATTTTATTTTGGAAAAACTTTTTTAAAAAATTCATATCTTTTTAGAATTATCCAAATTTACAAAAACAATTGATTATTTCTTATCTTCAGGTGAAATTTCATTTTCTGAAATTTCTTTTTTTGTATCCTCGCTTTTCTTTTTTTTCTTTTTTTCTCTCTTCACTTCTGGTTCTACTTCAAAAGGTCTTTCTCCAAAAATTCTTTTTAGATCATCTTCAAAAATAACTTCTTTTTCAATTAACAATTCAGCTAATACAATTAATTCCTTTTTGTGATGATTTAAAATATCGATAGCTCTTTGGTATTGTTCTTCAATGATTCTTGATATTTCATCGTCAATGATCTCAGCAGTTTTTTCACTGTAAGGATTTGTAAAGTTATATTCGCTTTGACCACTTGAATCATAATAGGTGATATTACCAATTTTATCGTTTAAGCCATATACGGTAACAATGGATTTGGCTTGACGTGTAACTTTTTCAAGATCATTTAAAGCGCCCGTTGAAATTCTGTCAAACATGATCTTTTCAGATGCCCTTCCACCTAAAGTAGCACACATTTCATCTAACATTTGTTCGGTATGAACAATTTGTCGTTCTTCAGGTAAATACCATGCTGCACCTAATGATTTACCTCTTGGAACAATAGTAACTTTTACTAATGGAGCTGCATGCTCAAGCATCCAACTTACAGTGGCATGACCAGCTTCATGATAGGCTATAGTTTTCTTTTCTTTAATAGTAATAATTTTATTTTTCTTCTCTAAACCACCAACAATTCTATCAACTGCATCTAAAAAATCTTGATGATGAACACTCTTTTTACCTTTTCTGGCAGCTACTAAAGCAGCTTCATTACATACATTGGCAATATCAGCTCCTGAAAAGCCGGGAGTTTGCTTTGATAAGAAATCTAAATCAACATCATCATTTAATTTTAATGGTTTAACGTGCACATCAAAAATTTCTCTTCGCTCATTCTTATCTGGAAGATCAACATAAATTTGTCTGTCAAATCTTCCTGCACGAACTAAGGCTTTATCTAAAACATCGGCACGGTTGGTCGCTGCGATTACAATCACATTGGTATCGGTAGCAAATCCATCCATTTCAGTAAGTAGCTGATTTAATGTATTTTCTCTTTCATCATTTCCTCCGGTAATATTATTTTTACCCCTTGATCTTCCAATTGCATCAATTTCATCAATAAAGATAATTGAAGGAGCCTTAGCTGCTGCTTGTTTGAAAAGATCCCTAACACGTGAAGCACCAACACCTACAAACATTTCAACAAAATCAGATCCTGAAAGTGAGAAAAAAGGCACATCGGCTTCGCCGGCAACTGCTTTAGCCAATAAAGTTTTACCAGTTCCGGGAGGTCCAACTAGCAGAGCCCCTTTAGGAATTTTACCACCGAGTGCAGTGTATTTATCAGGATTTTTTAAGAAATCAACAATTTCCTGAATTTCTTCTTTAGCACCTTCTAATCCGGCAACATCTTTAAAGCTTGTTTTTACATGGGTGTTTTTGTCAAATACTTTCGCTTTCGATTTACCAATATTAAAAATCTGACCACCTGCACCTCCACCTGAACCTCCAGACATACGTTTCATAAAGAAAATCCATAAACCGATAATGAAGATAAATGGCAACCAAACTAAAAAAGTATCAAATATACTGGTTTGTGTAATATTGTTTTTATCAAAATCTAAAGAAGGATTTTCTTCTTTTGCTATTTTTAAGTTATTTTCAAAGTTTTGGAGATCACCGAAATCATAAACGAACATTGGTGAATTTTGGTTAAAAATTGTTGGGGTTTGCTTTTTCTTATGTTTGTCCATAGCTTCACTCTTTAAATAAAGGTGAGCCTCATCGCCGTTTACAATAACAATTTTTTCAATATCATTATCCTTTAACATGGTATTAAACTCATTTTCTGTGAGTTTAGAACTGACCATTTCAGCACTGTTAAAAAATTGGTATCCTAACAATAGAGCAAATATAATTCCGTAGATCCAATAAAAATTGAATTTAAAATTAAATTGCTTCAAGAGATTATTATTGTCTTTATCTTTTTTTTCTTGCGTCATATTTTAAATATTATTTTAATTTTTAGTAGGTGTTTGGATATTGGTGATCTTTGCATCTCCCCAAAGACCTTCCAAATTATAAAACTCTCTGGTGTATTTTTGAAAAACGTGAACAACTACATTCACGTAATCAATTAAAATCCATTCTGCATTATTCTCACCTTCAACATGCCAGGGTTTTTCTTTTACTTTCTTACCTACATTTTTTTGTATAGAACCTGAAATTGCACTAACCTGAGTATTTGAATTTCCATCGCAAATTATAAAATAATCACAAACAGTATTATCAATTTTTCTAAGATCAAGTATGGTTGTATTTTCTCCTTTTACATCTTCAATGCCCTTTATAATTTCTGTAATTAAAAGGTCAGTTTTCGCTATTTTTTTAGTCATTTAATATTTTTAGATATTGCTTGCAAATGTATTAAATTTTAATCATTTTAGATGCGTCAATATAAACATTATATATGAATATAGTCAAACTTGATGCCATAAACTCTACAAACCAATTTTTAAAAGAACTTGTAAAAAGTAATGATGTAGATAACTGGACTGTAGTAACTACTGAATATCAAATTTCAGGGCGTGGTCAGATGCAAACAAAATGGATTTCAGAAAAAAATAAAAACTTGTTGTTTAGTGTATTGATCAGGTTTAACGAATTAAATGCCAACCATCAATTTTATATGAATTGTGCGATATCTTTAGGAATTTATAAGACTTTAACCAAACATAAAATTGAAGGTTTAACTATAAAATGGCCAAACGACATATTGGCAGGCAATAAAAAAATAGCAGGGATATTAATAGAAAATGCTTTGGTTAAAGACAGCATTAAACACACAGTTGTTGGTATAGGATTAAACGTAAATCAAATTGAATTTCCGGTTTTATTACCAAATGCAACTTCTATGAAACTATTATTGAATAAGGATTTTAATAGAGATCTTCTTTTGAAAGAAATTGTAGATAATTTAAAATACTATATCAACTTCATAGAGAAAAAAGAGTTCATTTTTTTAAAAGAACAATATGAAAAAGTATTGTATAAAATTGGTGTAGTTCATTCTTTTGAAAGTAATAAAGAACAAGTTTTTACAGGTAAGATCACAGGAATTAATCAACAAGGAAAATTACTCGTTGAACAAGAAAATAAAGTAATAAAAGAATATAATTATAAAGAAATAAAGTTTATGTAAAGTACTTTATTTCTTTTCAATATTACCTATTAAAGTATTGATAAATTTTTGAAGCGGACTTTTAACCATCATAGCAACCATTGGATTGAAACTACCGTCAAAAACTAATTGCACTTCACTTGAATCATCTGATTTTTCATCAATATTTGCTGTTAGCGTAAAAGGAAATTTATCACTTGCCGAGCCTAATACTATTTTTTTAGGTTCTTCTTGTTCCTGAAGTTTTAATTTTATTTCGGGCATACCTTTGAGTGCAAATTTGAAAGAATTTTCATCTGCTTCAAATTTATCGATATTTTCAGGCATAATTTGTTCGAAGTTTTCAATTTTGCTTAAATAGTCAAAAATATCCTTACTTGATTTTTTTACAGTTACTTTAGGGCTTTCTAAGTTCATGATTTAATTAATTTTCCCATTTTGAGGGGTTTTTTCTCCATTTTTTTAGAGTTTTTATATCTTTTTCGCTAATGTAATTTGTATCTAAGGCCTGCTCAATTAAATTTTCGTAATCACTCAAGGTCGATAATTCAACATTCGCATTTTCAAAGTTCTTTCTGGCTATATTAAATCCGTAATTAAAAATAGCTACCATTCCTTTAACTTTTGCATCAGTATCTTTTAATGCTTTTACAGCATTTAAACTGCTTTTCCCGGTACTGATCAGATCTTCAACAACAACAATATTTTGACCATTGTCTAAAAAACCTTCAATTTGATTTTTTCTACCGTGTTTTTTATGCTCGGGCCTAACATAAACGAATGGTACACCTAATTCTTGCGCTACCAAAACACCTATGGCAATTGCACCTGTAGCAACACCGGCAATTACGTCTGGTTTGCCGTGTTTTTCAAGAATAATTTTACATAAATTTTCTCTAATATAGTTGCGAATCGGCACATAAGATAAAGTGATTCTGTTGTCACAATAGATTGGTGATTTCCAACCTGAAGCCCATGTAAAAGGCTCATTTGGTTGTAATTTTATTGCTTTTATCGATAAAAGCAATTCGGCAGTTTTTTTTGCTGTATTTTTGTCAGAAATCATATTGCAAATGTATAGAATTTTTAAGAACAATTGTTCATTTTTTTTAATTGATAATCTTGAATTTAAAGAACAAACCAATTTTTATATTTGGAATGATTTTGATCTGCATAAATATATAGAGGATTGTGATTTAAAAGTTTCTTCGAGTGTTTATTTGTATCATCCTGATATAGAAATACTCTGGGAAGAATTTAAAAATAAGTTTACTCTTATTGAAGCTGCAGGTGGAATTGTGATAAATTCCGATAAAGAAATTTTATTTATTTATAGAAATGATAAATGGGATCTACCCAAAGGAAAAGCAGAGGGGAGTGAATCATTTCCGGAAACGGCATTACGGGAAGTCCAAGAAGAATGTGGTATTGAAAATATTGAGATAGGCAAATTTGTGATGGGTACTTATCATATTTATTCAGAAAAAGATATCGAGATATTAAAAATTACATATTGGTATCAGATGCATAGTATTGATGATAATTCATTATTAAAACCTCAAATTGAAGAAGGTATTACCAAGGTTGTTTGGAAGGATAAAAAAGAAATTCAAGAAGCTTTGAAAAACACTTATCCAAATATTAAAATCCTTCTGGAAACCAGTAATTTATGACTATTATTGGTATTAAAAAACTCATATCATTATAATACGTTATATTTGCCGCTTTTTTAAAATTAGGTAAATATGACTGAATTTATTAGCAAAAGAGTTCCCATTATTAAAAATGATATTCTATCAGGTATTACGGTTTCTTTAGCGCTGGTACCTGAAGCTGTAGCTTTTGCTTTTGTTGCAGGTGTTGATCCTCTGGTTGGTTTATATGCAGCTTTTATGGTGGGTATTATTACTTCAATTTTTGGAGGTAGGCCTGGTATGATTTCTGGTGCAACCGGTGCTTTGGCAGTTGTTATGGTTTCTTTGGTTTCAAGAGGGAATGACATGGGTGTACAAGGTGAAAATTTGGGATTGTATTATCTATTTGCAACTGTTATTCTAATGGGATTTATTCAGATTATGGCAGGAGTTCTAAAACTTGGTAAATTTGTGAGGCTTATTCCGCATCCTGTTATGTTAGGTTTTGTAAATGGTTTGGCTATTGTGATTTTCATTTCCCAATTAGGGATGTTTAAGCATATTGTTGATGGTGAAAAAGTATGGTTACAAGGTAGTAGTTTGTTTTATATGATTGGTTTGGTAGGTTTGACTATGCTGATAATGGTAAGTTTAAGTAATTTTAAGTTCAC
>JAOZVI010000014.1:0-5980 GCA_029938265.1 Flavobacteriaceae bacterium
TTCATAATAATTATGAAAAGTTTATATTATCTAATCATGAAAATTGGTATAAAAAACCTGATTCTTATAGTAGTTAGTTTAACTTTTTCATTCCAGCTTTCATCACAAACATTTATTGAGGGTTATGATTCCATTCCCATCTCAAAACAAAAAAAAATTGGTAAATCTTTATACAAATTTGATAATGCATTTATAAATGAAATTCATATCAAAACTAAAAGCACCAAACGCAGTAAATACCCTGCTGGTCAGGTTTTTGGAGATATTGGCAGGAATGCACTCACTGTATTTTTTGGTCGGTTTATGAGTTTTGAAGATTCAGATATAGTTACCTGGAAATTTAGAGGAAAACTTATTTGTGATGATGAGAATTATAATTGGGATATTAATCTGTTTTGTGATGGGGAATCAGTAAAACTTAGTGAAAGTGTTGAAAATGAGGATGGCAGTTATTCTCTTCAAGCCTATGAAGATAAGTACTTTGATTGGGAAAATGAGGCTACAGGTATTATCATTGAAAAAAAGGATACAATTGGTAAATTTTTTATTGTTATGAATCCTCTGATCGATTCTATTCTAAAACCAATTACAGAGAAAATATATTCGCAAACAGTACAAGAATACCAGGTTAAAAACAATAGCTTTAAAGAAACATTGACACAATTTTCACTTTCAGATGCTTATATTGATTATGGAATTATTGGGAGATTTCGAAATAAAAATTTCACAATCATCGCTGATGGAAATACAAAAAAAACATGGGTCTTTGAAGAAGGAGCGCTCAAAAGTATGTTTCATGCCGATATAAATGAAATACCCTTTTCAAACAATGAGAAAATAATCTCTTATTTATTGCTTGATACTACGATCTCCGAAAATGATAAACCCGATTGGTTTAGATTGGCAATATTTAGTAAGTATCTATCTAAAACTTTATGCAACAGATCGGATTAATCACAATATTAAAATGGTGGACTTTATATCTCATCTCAAATAAATTTAATAATTTTTTGAATGCCAAAAATATTACGATTTAACGAGTCTTCCCAATCACTTTTAAATCAAAAAGTTCATTTACAATTTCGAGTATTGTCAATTATAACAAGTGGTTTAGCTTTGTAGTAGGTTATTCGTGGACAATACGGATTAAAGTAATAAATACTACTTAATGCATTAATAATTTGTGTAATTTTGCAATCTATATGCGTAAAGAAATATTTTATAGGATTACTGCTCTTTTTATGTTGGCAACTATAATGGTTCCTATTTCTTTTCAGTTTATTCATGCATTTGAAACACATACATTTCAAGAAAAGCATTCTGATGGTTTAGATCATATTCAAAATATTGGTAAAGATTGTGCAATTTTTCACCAACAGATCAATCACAATGTAATTGATCTATATTTTGATTTTGAACTTAAGGAGATTCCTTTTTTTAGTGAAGCTATTCAAATTGTTATTAGTGAAACAGTTCAGATCCACACTGATCAAAAATCTTCAAGAGCACCTCCAATTTCACTTGTTTAATTTTATTTATAATGATTGTTCTTTTTTTAGATCAATCACTTAAAAGGTTAAATCTATTCCGTTAATAAACGGAATAAAATTAAAAACAAACAAATGAAAAAGTTATTTATACTAATATTTTTTACAAGTTTTATAGCTATTGGTTATACTCAAAATACACTTTCGGGAAAAGTGATCGACGAAAACAGTCAGCCTTTATTTGGTGTTCAAATTTATTCTGAAGAACTTCAAAAAGGAATAACATCAGATGAAAATGGATTTTATTTAATTAAAAATATTCCCAACGGAAAACACACTTTTATTTTTACTTACATCGGTTTCGAAACACAGCAAAAACATATTTCCCTTTTTAATGAAAATAGCATAATTAATATTACACTTTATGAAACTGTTTTTCATATGGATGAGGTAATAGTCTCAACACCCTTTAATAAACTGCAGAGTGAGAATGTGATGAAAGTTGAACACAAAAGTATGGCATCTCTGGAGAAAAAAGGGGGAACAACTTTAGTAGAAAGTATCAGTACAATTGCGGGTGTTACCAATATGTCAACCGGAACAGGTATAGGAAAACCAGTTATTAGAGGCTTAAGTGGTAATCGTGTTTTAACCTACACACAAGGTGTAAAACTGGAAAACTATCAAAATGGCGAAAAGCACGGGCTGGGCGTAAATGAATCGGGTATTGAAGGCATTGAGGTTATCAAAGGTCCGGCTTCACTTTTATACGGATCGGATGCTTTGGGTGGTGTTTTATATCTTATTCCTGAAAAATATGCCAATAATAATTCTATTAAAGGTGATGTGCGTAGTAAATATTTTTCTAATACATTAGGATTAAATACCAGTGCAGGAATAAAAACTTCGGGCGATAAATTTAAATTTTTGGTTAGAGGTGCCTATGACACACACGCTGATTATAAAACCGGTAATAATGAAAGAGTAACAAATTCCCGCTATCATGAAGCTGATTTTAAAGCCGGTATTGGCTATTCTAATAACAATTTCACTTCTGATCTTAGGTATAATTATAATCAATCTCAGGTAGGTATTCCGAAAGAAATTGGCGAACAAGAAACCGATAAAGAGATGAAGGGACTTTATCAGGATCTTAACTATCATATTATTAGTTTAAAAAATGATTTTGTTCTCAATTCTTCTTCCATTAAAACCAATTTAGGATATATACATAATAATCGAAAATTGATGATCAAAGATAAAAAAACAGTTGACATGCTGTTGAGCACATTTAACTATGATGCAAAATGGTATTTACCTGAGTTTGGAAAATTTGAAACAGTTGTTGGTGTTCAAGGAATGGTTCAATCAAATATAAATCATGGTAAACAGGTTTTTTTACCGGATGCACATATCAATGATTTTGGAGTTTTTGGCAATTCAAATTATGCATGGAATTCAAGTGTGATCCAGGCGGGAATTCGTTTTGATAATAGAAAGATTGACACCGAAGAATATAGTATTTTTGGAGAAGAACACTATATTGAGGCAATTGACAGATCATTAAATAGCTTTTCAGGATCAATTGGTTATAAAACTGATATAACAGAAAATTTAGCTTGTCGTTTAAATTTAGCTTCAGGGTTTAGAGCTCCAAATCTATCAGAATTATCTTCAAATGGTATCCATGAAGGTAAATGGGAAATTGGCAATCCTGATCTTGAAAATGAGCAAAATATGCAGTTAGATATATCTTTAGAATATAGGGCCAAACATTTTGAATTTTTTGTTAATTCATTTTACAATAATATTTACGATTATATTTATATTGCACCTACCGGTAGAGAAATTGATGATTTTGATATTTACACCTATGTTCAGAATGATGCTTTTTTATACGGAGGAGAAATAGGTATTCACTTACATCCTCATCCTTTAGATTGGTTACATTATGAAAGTACGTATGAAATGGTAATTGGAAAACAAAAAGATAACGGTTATCTGCCCAGGATACCAGCCAATAAATTTGACAATACTTTTAGGGCAGAATTTGATATTGATCAATGGTTAGATTTTGGCTATGTTTATTTGAATTTTGAAAGCACTTTTAAGCAGAATAATGTAAGTGATTTTGAAGATCCTTCAGAAAGTTATAACTTATTAAATTTTGGTCTGGGAGGAAATATCAATTTCAAAAAAATAATAACCAATGTTAATTTTACAATCAATAATATTTTAAACAAAGAATATATATCACATTTATCAGTCCTTAATGAAGAAGGAATTTCGAATCAGGGAATTAATTTTGTTTTTGGATTAAAATTTAACATATAAATCAATGGAAAAAAAAGCATTAATATTAGGAGGTGGTTTTGCTGGAGTTGAGGCAGCAATCTATTTAAGAAGAGAAAAATTTGAAGTTACATTAATTAGTAACAGGGCTTATTTATACGTTTACCCGACATCGATTTGGGTACCGGTAAAAAAAATCAAGTTTGATGATGTTTGTATTCCTATGATATCTTTATCTAAAGTACACGGATTTAAATGGGTAAAAGACGAAATTATTGAAATTAAGGCCAAACAAGGAATCGTTATTTGTAAAAATGAAGAATTCTCCGGCTATGATCACCTCATCATCGCTCTGGGAGCCGGAAAACGCAAATATAAAGGGCGAGAAAATTTTATGTCTATATGCGGAGAGCCTTCAGAAGCCATACAGCTTAGAGATGAATTAGATGTTCTAATTGCAAAAGGAGGAGGTACCATTGCCATGGGATTTGGAGGAAATTCACTTGATAAAAGCGCAGTTAGAGGAGGCCCTGCTTTTGAGCTCTTATTTAATGTAGATAATTACTTAAAAAAACATCATAAACGCAATAAATTTAAGTTGATATTCTTTTCTCCTGTAGAAAATCCAGGTGCTAAAATGGGTGAAAAAGCACCCGAATTTATGGATGCTTACTATCATCGATTAAAAATTGATAAACATATAGGAAAACCAATTAAACAATTTGTTTCAGACGGAATAGAATTTACAGATGACACAAAATTACACAGCGATTACACTATGTATATTCCGGCATTACAAGGTCATGATCTATTTTTTAATGCCTCAGATCTTCCTCTAACAAAGGCTGGGTTTATAATAATTGACGATTATCAGGAAGTACAATTTGATAAAGGTGAAAAACTCAGCAAAACTCATGTTTATGCAGTTGGTGATTCTTCAGCATTAGAAGGTCCGGGTTGGAAAGCAAAACAAGGTCATATTGCCGAAGTAATGGCAAGAAATCTTGCTTTTAATATCGCAGAAAAAGAAAAAGGAGGTGATAAAAGAAAAGGTTACAAAGAACATTTAAATATTCTTTGTGTAATGGACAGCGGTGACGGAGCTGCATTTGTTTACCGTAATCACGATAAGGAAGTAATATTTCCACTTCCAATTATAGGACACTATATGAAAAAAGGCTGGGGCTGGTATTTTAAAAATTCCAAATTGAAAAAAATTCCAAGAATTCCGGGTATGTAAATTGAATAAATCTAATAAAAATTATAATTAAAAAAACATGAAATTATCATTTCCAACAAACGATCGAAAAACAATTGCCAAACGCACAGGAAGATGTGAAGAATTTGCAATTTATGAAATTGAAAACGGCAAAATAAAAAATGTTGATTATTTAAAGAACACACATGATCATGACCATGACCACGACCATGATCATGGGCAGGGTCATGGTCATGGTCATGGGCATGGAAAAGGTCAGGGAGAAAGACAACATTCTCATTCAGATATTATGGAATTACTCAAAGATGTTGACGTTCTTTTAGTGGGAAGAGTGGGTAAATATATGAAAGGTGATTTAATAGAATCTGGCTTAAAATATCAAACAACAAAAAAAATTGATATTGAAGAGGCGATTGATGAATTTTTAGAAGGTTCAGAATAATCTATCAACTAAGGTTTTTAACTTTTTCATCATGGTTTGACTATCATAAAGGTGAATATTAGTCAAACCTTTATTATTCAAATTACTTGGAATTTACTTTAAATGATATTTTACATTAGTGAAACTCAATTTTGAGAAGTTTTAAAACGAACTCAAAATATTAGTTGAACTAATCCCGCTTTTTTTAGCGGGATCAAGATTAATACCTCGACCCTTGGGTCGATTCCTAAAATTGGGTTCAGGGGGCTTGCCCTGAGGTTTAATACCATTTATTGAACGCTATTGAATATCATCTCCTCTTAAAATTCTAAATTGTTTTCTTGCATCAACTAAATAGATACTGGAAGGGTAATTGAAAATTATTTTTTGGAAGAATTCTTTAGCTTTTTCAGGATCATGGAGTTGATTCTGATATAATTTAGCTAACATATAATGGGCATCATCAGCCAAAACACTTTCTTTATTGATTTTAATTATTTTTAAATAATTATTTTCTGCCAATTCAATATTTTTTGTTTTTATAAATAATTCAGCCTGTTT
>JAOZVI010000014.1:5990-32585 GCA_029938265.1 Flavobacteriaceae bacterium
GTTTAAAAAGGGCATCGTCTTCAATGGGCTGACCTTTAAAATTTTGCAAAACCAAATTTAATGTATCAATGGCTTGCTGATCTTTATTTTGAAATGAAAGTAATTCTGCAGCAGCATACATTTTTAATGCATTTTGCACAGAATCTTTTTTGTTATTGTTTGTGATTATTAAATTAAGATCTAAGGCATCATTAGCTATTAGTTGTGAGGTTGATGACTTTAAAACCGTAAGTTGTGTTTGTGCCCATTCAAAATCACCTTTAAAATAAGAGGTTTGGGCTACTTTAAATCGAGCTTCCTGAGCTAAAACACTATTCTTTAAATCGGTTTGAACTTGAGAATATAATATGAGTGCCTGATTAAACTGATTGGTATAAACCAGAATATCGGCTTGTTTAATTTTTATAGATCCTTTCTGAAAAGCAGATCTAGCAAATACCTGGGCTTTCTTAAGAATTTCAATAGCTTTTTTTGGTTGGTGTAGTTGAAAAGTTAAAAAATCAGCATAAGAAAGTTGCAGATAAATGGTAGTGCTATTTATTCCATATTCCTTAAAAAGCTCATTAAATCGCAGTTTGATTATTTCTAGTTCTTTATCTGATACAGCATTTACTATTTGAGTTTGAATTAGATAATTGTGTGCTTCAATCAGATCATTTTTATTTGAAGAATTATCAATGATAAATTGAAAAGCCCTTGATGTAGTTATAAGATCTTTATTGTTATAAGCAAGTTTCCCGATTTCAATAATCTTGTTGATATTATTATGACTTCTAATGTAAACTGATTTTTCTTGTGTCAAAGCCTTACCATATTGATATTGCTGTATATACAGCCAGCTCAATAACGAGTTATAAGAATTTTTAGGATTGTTGATAGATCGTTGAAGCAATAACTTTTTAAACAATAAATTACTTTTATTATAAGGGTCATCAGTTATAAATTGTCCGATATATCTTTGCACAGTTGGTTGATATTTTTCATCTTTTTCGATTAGATCGAGATAAGAATTGAACATTTCTTCAAGTTCTCCTTTTTCACCATAAATTTGTGCAAGTTGAATTTTTGTATTTAATTTAGGATTTATAAATATTGCCGTTTGATAACTTTGGAGTGCGTAATCCAGTAAGTGATTTTCTCTAAAAGACTGACCAATAGTGTACACAAGATTAGGATTGGTCTTTATTAAATTTAAGGCAGTATCATAATATTCTTTTGCCTTTTCATGTTGATCTTGTAATTGATAATTATAACCCAATTCAATATTCAGATATTTTAAGTTTGGAAAATCTTGCATTTGACGTTCAATTAACGCAGTAGCTATATCAAAATTTTCGGTTTGTTGGTAGCAAGTGAGCAGGTATTTAAAATAATCACGTCTTATTTTATTCTTTTCATGCAAGGGTTTATATAGCATTATTGCTTTTTCATATTCACTATTTCGATAATATGAATATGCCAACTCCGGTTTTTGTGCTAAAATAGAAGTGGAAAAAAACAAGAGAAAAACAAAAATGATTTTTTGCATGTTGTAAAGTAAAGAAAAATAGATAAAAGGATTAGAATTAAAAACTCAAAATTACGATATCAATTTTCATTATCAAATAATAATTTTTATAAAATGTTAAAGTTTTAATAAAATAAATAACAAAATGTAACGTTAATTGAAATACGCTGTCTATAAATATATAGCGATTTAACAATAACTCAAAAAATAACATTATGATCGAAGTAGCTAAATTTTACGAAAAAGCAAAACAAAATGCTAAAAAACATATGAAAAAAGGTCAGATTAATGCTTATTATCAAGATCTTAAAGCAATGAATCATTATAAAAGATTGATTGAAACTTCTTAGTTTTATAAAGTATAAAGATTATAGTGGAAAAATTTATAAAGTTTTAGTTGAAGAAATTCAACTAAAACTTTTTTTATGTTCTAATCTATCATATCAAAACCGGTATATTTCACCAAAACTTCAGGTATTTTAATACCTTCTTCAGTTTGAAAATTCTCTAACAAACCGGCTAAAACTCTTGGTAAAGCTAATGAACTACCGTTAAGCGTATGTGCTAATTCACTTTTACCATCCGCATTTTTAAATCGCAATTTTAGTCTATTGGCTTGAAAGGATTCAAAATTTGAAATTGAGCTAATCTCTAACCATCTGTTTTGAGCAGCAGAAAACACTTCAAAATCATAAGTTAGGGCAGAAGTAAATCCAAGATCACCTCCGCATAGGCGTAAGATCCTGTATGGCAAACCCAATTCTTGTAAAATATTTTTTACATGTTCAATCATTTTATCTAATGCAGTATAAGAATTTTCGGGATGTTCAATACGAACAATTTCAACTTTATCAAATTGATGAAGCCTGTTTAAACCTCTAACATGCGCTCCATACGAACCCGCTTCACGACGAAAACAAGGTGTATATGCCGTATTGCAAATTGGAAAATCACTTTCTTTCAATAAAACATCTCTGTAAATATTTGTAACCGGAACTTCAGCTGTAGGAATTAAATATAAATTATCAATCCCAACATGATACATTTGCCCTTCTTTATCAGGTAATTGTCCGGTACCAAAACCAGAAGCTTCATTGATCAATAATGGAGGTTGCACTTCGGTATAACCGGCATCAGAATTTTTATCTAAAAAATATGCAATTAAAGCACGCTGTAATTTAGCGCCCTTACTTTTATAAACCGGAAAACCTGCACCCGTAATTTTATTACCTAATTCAAAATCAATAATATCGTATTTCTTTGCAAGATCCCAGTGAGGAACAGCATTTTTGTGTAATTTAGGAATATCACCTTCTTGAAAAACAATTTCATTGTCTTCTTCAGAATTTCCTGAAGGAACTAATGGGTTTGGAATATTAGGTATTTGATAAAGAAACTCATTCAGATCAGTTTCAATAATAGTTAATTTTTCACTTAAGATCTTTGTTTCTTGCTTGAGTTGTTTGGTTTTTTCTTTTAACAGATTAGCTTTTTGAACTTCACCTGATTTATAAAAAATGCCAATTTCTTTAGATATTTTATTGCTTTCAGCTAAAATTTTATCCAAATTGGTTTGCGTAGTTCTTCTCAAGGCATCTTTTTCAATAACCTGATCGATTATTTTTTCGGCATCAGCAAAATTTCTAACGGCCAATCCTTTTAAAATATTCTCTTTATTTTCTCTAATAAAAGCTAATGTTAACATGGTGTGTTTTTTTACAATGGGCAAAGATAAGGAATGAATTGTGATTGAAGGATTGTAATTTTATTAAAATTGACTTTGTCTTTTTAGCCATTTTCTAGCTGATAATTCATCTTTTTGAATTTGTTGTGTTAAGGTTTCAACCGAATTAAATTTTTGCTCATCTCTTAATCGGTTTAACATTTCAATTTGTATTTTTTTTCCGTAAAGGTTTCCTTGAAAATCTAATAAATGAACCTCAATAGTTTGGTAATTTCCGTTAACGGTAGGTCTGTAACCAATATTCATGATACCAAATACATTTTTATTATCAATGGATGTTTTTACAATATAGACGCCTGTTTTAGGAATTAGTTTGTGATCTTCATCAATTTGAATATTAATTGTAGGAAATTTTATTTTTCGTCCCAATCCTTTACCTTTTACGATATCACCGGTTAATAAATAATTATAACCTAAATATGCATTGGCTTTTAAAATATCACCTTCATGGAGTGCTTTTCTGATTTTTGTAGAACTAACAGTTACACTATCAATATCCTGAGCTGGAATCTTCTCTAATTTAAAGTCGAATATTTCACTATACTTTTGTAATTGTTCAAAATTACCCTCCCTGTTTTTTCCAAATCGATGATCATAACCAATAATCAGTTTTTTAGTTTTTATATGATCGATCAAAACTGTTTTAACAAATTCTTCAGCAGTTAATTGTGAAAATTCTTTGGTAAAAGGTTCAATAATTAAATGATCAAGTCCGAATTTTTCTAACAATTGAATTTTTTCTTCAATTGTAGTGAGTATTTTTAATTCATTTTTATTATTTAAAATCCTTCTGGGATGTGGAAAGAATGTAAGGATTGCACTTTTGCCTCCTTCAGGTGTTTTGAGTTGATTTAAACGTTCAATAATTTTTTGATGTCCGATATGTACACCGTCAAATGTACCAATTGTAAGAATTGTTAAAGGTTTTTTTTCAGTAAATTTTTTTATAGAATGATGTACTTTCACAAATACTTTTATTTTAAAATTATTAACTCATTAATTGTATGAATGATCTGTGGTATTTTTTGAACTTCAAATTGTAAATTAATGATTAGTTCTTCTCGATTCATTTTTACCTGTAAATTTCCATTGCTAACTTTGTAGTAACCTGTTGCGCCTTTGCAAAAGCAGATTCGACCAAACAGCATTTTTACTTCTTGTAATTTTTCATTTTGCAAATTTAAATTTATTTTGTCGTTGTTGAGCTCTAAATAAATAATCTCCGAATAATCACTGTCGGTTGTATTTTCAATGGGTATTTTTTTATAAAGATATTTTACAATAAGTTTATCACCTTTATTAATAATAGGATATAAATTACCAAACGCATCTTGGTTAACTTCTAATTCAGTATTGGGAAAAATTTCAATGCTACAATTACCGTTATCAGGGCAGTTTTCAAATAAAGTAATTGTTTTTTTTTCACTTAGTAATTTGTCGGAATTTGTTTGCTGACTTTTACAAGTGATAAAAAGCAAAAATATTATTGGAATTATAATTCGCATTAAATGAAATTTTTGAATTTACAAAGGTAAAAGGTATCCTTGATAAAACTAAAAATTATTTTCATAGATTTGTAAAATAGATTTTTTATTAAATTGTATGAAAAAATATTACTTTACTTTTTTGGTTTTTTTTCTGTTTATTGTCAATGCCCAATTAGCAGCACAAGAGAAAAATCTTTGGTCAAAAATTAACCGTTCAAGCATTCCTTCAATAGAAGTTCAAAAATTAGAATTACCTAAAAAATATAAGATCTATCAATTAAATATCGAGAGTTTACAAAAAGAGTTATTGCAAATTTCTGATCAACAAGAAACATATAAAATTCAGTTTCCTGATGAGAATGGAAAAATAACAGTTTATGAGATAAGAGAAACAAACGTAATGCATCCTGATCTTGCCAAAAGATATCCAAATAACAGATCATTTGTTGGTCATAGTGAAGGTGATAGATCAAAAAAATTAAGATTTAGTTTAAATGAATTGGGTTTACATGCCATGCTGATTGATAAGAATAGGGAGATCTTATATGCAGATCCGTATTCTTATGACAAAAAAAAGTATATTTTCTATTTAAGAAAAGATATGAACTTTGAGAATTTCCAATTTTCATGTTTTACGGAACAGTCTGTATCATTAAAAAAAATAACCTTTGCAGCAAAAAGTATTGATGATAAAAAATTAAGAACTTATCGTTTGGCATTGGCTGGTACTGGAGAATATTCTGAATATCATATCAATGCGGCAGGAATGCAAACTGGTACAGATGCTCAAAAAAAGGCAGTAGTTTTGGCAGCTATGACAACTGCAATGACAAGAGTTAATGATATTTATGAAAATGATCTGGCAATATCATTACAGTTAATTGCAAATAATGATAATTTAATTTTTCTCGATGCTGCTACCGATCCTTATACTAATGATGATGGTAATGCTATGTTAAGTGAAAATCAAACCACTTGTAATAATATTATTGGGGCAGCAAATTATGATATTGGGCATGTGTTTAGTACCGGAGGTGGAGGAATAGCCTCGCTGGCATCTGCATGTACATCTTCAAAAGCAAGAGGAGTAACGGGGTCAGCAAATCCTACAAGCGATTATTTTTATTTTGATTTCGTGGCACATGAAATGGGACATCAATTTGGAGCTAATCATACATTTAACGGTGATCAGGGTAGTTGTGGAGGTGGTAATCGGAATAATGCAACCGCTGTAGAACCCGGTAGTGGTACAACATTAATGGCTTATGCCGGTTTATGTGCTCCTCAAAATGTACAATCGCACAGCGACTTTTATTTTCATACACTAAATATTGATGAAATATGGACAAATATTACAACAGGAAATAGTAGTACTTGTGGAACAAAGACCACTATTAATACAAATTATAACGTACCAGTTGCAAATGCAGGAAATGATATTGTGATTCCAAAATCTACACCCTATATATTAAAGGGTCAGGGGAGTGATGTAGATGGAGATCCTATTTCTTTTTGTTGGGAACAAATTGATAATCAAATTACGAATATTCCACCAAGTGAAACTGCAACATCAGGCGCTTTGTACAGGTCGCTAAATCCAACTGAAAGTGCCCAAAGATATTTACCTAAATTGAGTACGGTAATTAAAGGTGAACTTTCTTCAACATGGGAAGTTACACCAAGTGTAGCTAGGGAAATGAATTTTAGATTAACTGTAAGAGATAATAATACTGTAGCCGGACAAATAGCAGGTGATGAGATGAAAGTTACGGTAACGGGAGCAGCCGGCCCTTTTCTTGTGACTTCACAAAATTCTGATAATTTGGTATGGACAAAAAATACAAATCAAACAATTGCATGGAATGTTGCTGGCACAAACAGTAACGGTATTGATGTTTCTCATGTAAATATCAAATTATCTACAGATGGCGGAAGAACTTTTACCACTTCTTTGGCATCAAATACACTAAATGATGGAAGTCACAATATTTCGGTACCTAATACTTTAGCATCAAAATGTTTTATAATGGTAGAAGCGGTTAACCATTATTTTTATGCCGTTAATTTAAAAACATTTTCAATTGGTGAATTTGATGAAGTTTGCAAAGATTATTCAGCTACAGATTTACCATTGACAATTCCTGATAATAAATTAAACGGAATTACTTCCTCAATTTCAATTACTGATGATTCAATTATTGAAAATATAACTGTTAATGTTAAAATCACACATCCATGGGTTCATGATCTTACATTAGCATTAGTTAGCCCAACAGGGAAAACTGTTGAATTATTGAGTAAACAATGTTTTGGCTCAAATCATGACATTGATGCTGTATTTGATGATGCAGGCGCATCAGTAGATTGCAAAAGTACAAAACCCACAATTACCGGAACCATAAAACCAACACAAGATCTATCAGATCTCAACGGAGAAAATTCAATAGGAACCTGGAAATTAAAAGTTGTTGATAATGCTGCCGGTGATGAAGGTAGTATTGAAAGTTGGAGTTTGAATATTTGTTCATCAGAAGAGGTTGTCGGTATAGATACTTATGCATTAAATAATTTTAATGTTTATCCAAACCCTTCTAATGGAAATTTTAAAGTAGAATTTACTTCTGTAGATCTAAGTGATACAGAAATTCAATTATTTGATCTGTTAGGTAGAAAAGTATTTAAAAAAATATTTAAAAATAATCAAGTATCATTTGATGAAAGTCTTAGTTTAAAACACATATTTAGTGGTTTTTATATTCTGCAAGTTAAAAGAGGAAAGTCATTTTCTTCCAAAAAAATTAGAATAGATATTAAATAATAATCTGTTAAAATATTCATTTCGATATTAGTTTTTCGATAAAATTTGGACAATAATTTAGTGATTTAGCAAAATTATTGTATTTTTCGCCATCTTAAAATTCAAATTTTTATTATGAGAAAAATAATATTTACACTTTTAACGCTATTTACGGGTACATTTTTATTTGCACAAACAACGGTATCAGGTGTCGTAATCGATTCAAATACCGAGGAACCTATACCCGGAGTAAATGTTAAAGTAATTGGAAAATCTTTAGGATCAGCTACAGATTTTGATGGAAAATTTTTACTTAAAGTAAGTCAGGATGTACCTTTTACATTGGAATTTACCTATGTTGGTTATGTTCGACAAACTAAAGAAATAACAAAGGGCGATGAATTTATTTCAATTGTTTTAGAAGAAAGTCATACTAGTTTAGATGAGGTAGTTGTATCGGCATCAAGAACTCCTGAAAGCATTAGAGAATCTCCTGTGACTATCGAAAGAATGGATGTAAGAGGAATTAAAAAAAGTGCTTCTGCCAGTTTTTACAATAGTTTGGAAAATTTAAAAGGAGTTGATATCAATACCAATAGTTTAACTTTTAACTCGGTTAACACTCGTGGTTTTGCCACATTTTCAAATACACGTTTTGTACAATTAATTGATGGGATGGATAATTCATCTCCTGCGCTAAACTTTGTTTTAGGTAATCTGGTAGGTATAAATGAGTTGGATGTACAAAGTGTTGAGATCATTCCGGGTGCTTCTTCTGCCTTGTATGGAGCAAATGCATTTAATGGAATTTTGTTTATGACAAGTAAAAGTCCTTTCGAACATCAAGGAGTTAGTACATATTTTAAAACAGGTTTAACTGTTCAAGATGCTGCAGGAGATAATAATTACTATGATTTTGGTATTCGCGTAGCGCATGCTTTTGGTGATAAGTTTGCTGCCAAAGCCTCTTTTTCTTATATGAAAGGGACAGATTGGTATGCTGATGATACCAGTGAATTTAAATTTACGGGTGTAGGTAGACCCGATGAAATTTTGCCTTATAGAGAAGGTGGTTATGATCATAACGGTATTAATATCTATGGTGATGAAGTTGCTACAGATATTAATGATGTTGCTAAATCTATGGAAGCTATAGGATTGCTCCCAGAAGGATTGAGTTCTTTAGTGCCTCACGACGTTGTTGGGCGAACAGGTTATTTAGAACAAGACCTGACAGATTATGAAGCAGAAAGCGCAAAAATTGATGTATCATTGAACTATCGTCCTTTTGCAGATGATCTTGAGATTATATATAACTTCAGATCTGGTTTTGGTTCAACTATTTATCAGGGTACAAACAGATACCAGCTAAAAGATTTTACCATGACACAAAACAAATTAGAAGTTAAAAATGATAATTTCTTTGTAAGAGGGTATATGACTTCTGAAGATGCTGGTAAGTCTTATGATATGATATTTACAGGTGTAAATATGAATTTAGTTGATGCTACTGAATGGTTTGGAACCTATGTAGGTGCATATCTAGAAGCAACTATGGGAGGTGCAACATCCGATCAGGCACATCAAGGTGCAAGAGCCTACTCAGATGCAACAATAACTTTACAACCTGGAACACCAGAATTTGAAGAACGTTTTAATGATGTAATTTCTAACCCTGACCTTTCTGAAGGTTCTAAATTTGAAGATCAAACTAAAATGTATGTTGCTGAGGGTAACTATAATTTTGCAAGTTTGATCAATAATTTTATGGATATACAAACTGGCGGTTCTTATAGAAGATATTCTCTTAATTCTGGGGGAACAATTTTTACAGATTATGATGGTCCAATAGATTATAATGAATATGGTGCTTATGTTCAGGCAAGTAAAAAATTTATGGAGAATGAAAGATTAAAACTGTCTGCTTCTTTGCGTTATGATAAAAACGACTTTTTTGATGGGAATATTTCTCCGAGAATTTCAGCTGTATATTCTGCAGGTGATACTAAAAATCATAACTTCCGAGCATCGTATCAAACCGGTTTTAGAAACCCAACAACGCAAGATCTTTTTATTGGTTTAAATGCAGGGAGAGCAATTTTGGTTGGGGCTTCTCCTGATAATTTAGATAGAGATTTACCGGGTACAACTTTAACAGGGAGAAAAGTTTATAGTGATTCTTATTCAATAAATTCTGTTATAGCTTTTTCTAATTCAGGAAATCCGGCAGACTTAGTTCCAGTTGAAACCAGTTTAGTAAAACCTGAAAAAGTTCAGGCTTTTGATTTAGGGTATAGAGGTTTTATTGGTAGAGTTTCTGTTGATATTAATGGATATTACAATTCTTATGATGATTTTATCAGTAACTCGGTTGTAATTACGCCAATTGATGGTACTACCAGTGATATGTCAGGTGTTATGGATCTTGTAAATGGAAATACAAATACTTTCCAAGCATATACAAATTCAAAGGCAGCTATTGCTTCTTATGGTTTAAATATAGGTTTAAATACAAAAGTATTTGAAAAATTTGACCTTGGTTTTATATACCAATGGGCAGATCTGGATTTTGATCAAGAATCTGATCCCGATTTTCAAGCAGGTTTTAATACACCAAAAAATCAAATAAAAGCTTCTGTTGGAAGTGCGAATCTATTTGAGAACTTCGGGTTTAATGTTAATTACAGATGGAGAGATGAGTTTTTACGAGAAGCTACTATTGCCAATGAATTGCTGCCAGCTACTTCAGTATTTGATGCTCAGGTTAATTATACAGTCCCTAAGATCAAATCAATGTTTAAAATTGGTGCTTCAAATATTGGCGGTAATGAATATCGATCTGCACCTGGATCAGGTTATGTAGGATCAATGTACTATATTTCTTGGGTATTCAATCAATAAAAATAAACTTAAATTTAGAAATTATGAAAATTAAATATATATGGCTTTTATTAATCTTTATTGGATTTATTGCTTGTGATGATGAAGACTATTCAGTACCTGATACTAGTGTTGATTTGGTTTCGGGTTCGGCAGATTTTTCCAATTATGTTGCAATAGGAAATTCTTTAACATCAGGATTTACTGATGGAGCTTTGTTTCAAGCAGGTCAAAATAATTCATTACCCAATATTTTATCTCAAAAAATGTCATTGATAGGTGGTGGTGAATTTTCTCAACCTTTTACCAATGATAATATTGGTGGGTTACTTTTGGGTGGAGTTCAAATTCAAAACCCAAGATTATATTTTGATGGTTCTGGTCCGGCATTAATTGATGCTACGCCAACAACTGAAGTATCAAGTATTAATCCCGGACCTTATAACAATATGGGTGTTCCAGGTGCAAAAGCAATTCATTTATTGGCAAATGGTTATGGTAATATAGCAGGTCTAGCGGCAGGTCTTGCAAATCCTTATTATGTTAGAATGGCATCAAGTTCAAATGCAAGTGTGCTTGAAGATGCAATGGCCCAAAACCCAACTTTTTTTAGTTTATGGATAGGTCATAATGATGTTTTGGGATATGCTGCAACAGGAGGAGATGGTTCAGATCCAATTACTGATCAAGCTACATTTGATTTTGCCTATAGTACTTTGGTATCAACTTTAACTTCTGGAGGAGCCCAAGGTGTTGTCGCAAATATTCCTAATGTAATCGAAGCCCCATTTTTCACATCAGTTCCTTATAATTCGTTAGACCCCACAAATCCAGCATTCGGACCAATGATCCCTACATTAAATGCTTTGTTTGGTCAATTAAATATGGCTTATGCATTTTTAGGTGTACCTGAAAGATCAATTGTATTTTCAGAAACAGCTGCAAGTCCAATGGTAATTCATGATGAATCTATAGCAAATATTTCTGCGCAACTCAATCAAGTTTTAATTGGAGGAGGTTTAGACCCTGTAACTGCAGGTTTATTATCTAATCAATTCGGGCAATCAAGACAAGCAACAAGTGATGATTTATTTGTTTTGACAAGTATGAATATGATTGGTACATTAAATACTGAGTATTTTACACAATTAGTTACTGCAGGTGTGCCTCAAGAAACAGCTGGTCAGTTATCTGTAAACGGAATAACTTATCCAATGCAAGATAAATGGGTTTTATTAACTTCTGAACAACAAGAAGTTGTTGCTGCTACAAATTCATTTAATGTCAAAATTAAAGATTTAGCTACTCAATCAGGTTTGGCATTTATTGATGCAAATGAATTTTTGAGTAGATTGGCGACAACCGGTGTTACAAGTGGCGGATTTGATTTTACTGCAGATTTAGTATTCGGAGGAGTTTTTTCATTAGATGGTTTGCACTTAACTGCAAGAGGATCTGCTTTAGTTGCTGATGAAATGCTAAAAGCTATTGATGCTACTTATGGTTCTAATTTCGAAGCTGCAAGTGAACTAAATGATCTTGGAGAGTTACCTGTATTTTATCCTGTAGGTTTAAGATAACAACAGTTAAAATATTTATGAGAACACCTCCAATTTGGAGGTGTTTTTTGATGAAAAATACTCCTCTTTTAGATATCATTATTAAATTTGTTAATAATGATATGTCTAGCTAGCAGGTTCATTATTTTACTGTTATAAATATCGTTTCTTAAGAGACAAAAAAATAAAAAAAACATTTTCAATTCTATATTTAAAAATATATCTTTGCAACACTAAAAAATATGCATTCATAAACTTTTATGACAGTATAAATAAGAGCAAAAGATTAATTAATACAAAATATAATGGCAAAAAATATAGGTAAAATTTCCCAGATTATTGGTCCGGTTATCGATGTTTCTTTTTCTAATGATGCTGAATTACCAAAAATTTATGATTCTTTAGAAATAACCAGAAAAGATGGATCTGTTTTAGTTCTTGAAGTACAACAACACACAGGTGAAGATATTGTGCGATGTGTTGCAATGGATTCTACAGATGGTTTAAGTAGAGGACATGATGTTGTTGCTACAGGAAATCCAATTAAAATTCCGGTTGGAGGTGAGATCTTTGGACGCTTATTTAATGTGACCGGTGATCCAATTGATGGATTAAAAGCTTTACCTAAGGATGGAGATAACGGTTTGCCAATACACCGCTCTGCACCAAAATTTGAAGATCTATCTCCCTCAACAGAGGTTTTGTTTACGGGTATTAAGGTTGTTGACTTACTAGAACCTTATGCTAAAGGTGGTAAAATTGGTTTGTTTGGTGGTGCCGGTGTTGGTAAAACAGTATTAATTCAAGAGTTGATCAATAATATTGCCAAAGGTCATGGTGGTTTATCAGTTTTTGCCGGTGTTGGTGAAAGAACCCGTGAAGGAAATGATCTACTTAGAGAAATGATTGAATCTGGAATTATAAAATACGGAGATGATTTTGAAAAATCTATGGAAGAAGGCGGATGGGATCTGGATAAAGTGGATATGGAAAAGTTAAAAGAATCTAAACTTTCATTTGTTTTTGGTCAGATGAATGAACCACCTGGAGCACGTGCCAGGGTAGCATTATCTGGTTTAGCTATTGCAGAGTACTTTAGAGATGGTGCCGGTGAAGGACAAGGAAAAGATGTATTATTTTTTATAGATAATATTTTCCGTTTTACACAAGCAGGTTCAGAAGTATCAGCATTATTAGGTCGTATGCCGTCAGCAGTTGGTTATCAACCAACTTTAGCTACTGAAATGGGCGCTATGCAAGAACGAATTACATCAACAAAAAAAGGATCTATAACCTCTGTTCAGGCTGTTTATGTTCCTGCGGATGATTTAACTGACCCTGCACCTGCAACTACTTTTGCCCATTTGGATGCAACAACTGTATTGTCGCGTAAAATATCGGAGTTAGGTATATATCCGGCAGTTGATCCATTAGATTCAACTTCTAGAATTTTAAGTAGTGAAATTTTGGGAGATGAACATTATGATACTGCACAAAGGGTTAAAGAAACATTGCAAAAATATAAAGAGTTACAAGATATTATTGCAATTTTAGGTATGGAAGAGTTAAGTGAAGAAGATAAATTAATTGTTCATAGAGCTCGTCGTGTACAAAGATTTTTATCACAACCATTCTTTGTTGCAGAACAATTTACAGGAATACCAGGTGTTTTTGTTGATATAAAAGATACCATTAAAGGTTTTAATATGATATTAGAAGGAGAATTAGATAAATATCCTGAAGCTGCTTTTAATTTAAAAGGAACTATTGAAGACGCAATTGAAGCTGGTGAAAAAATGTTAACTGAATCTTAAATTTTATCATTATTTGATAAACAATTATTAAATTATGTTTTTAGAAATTGTAACTCCTGAAGCCAGTTTATTTAGAGGTGAAGTTGAATCAGTAATTGTACCGGGTGTTGAAGGAGAATTTCAGATGCTGGAAAATCATGCACCAATAGTTTCTTTATTGCAAGAAGGAGATATAAAATTTAGAGGTAATTTCACTATTGAAGAAGAATACCAGGATAAATTTACTAATGGAGATAATAATACAAAAATATTACACATCAATAGTGGTACAATTGAGTTAAATGATAATAAAATGATAATTTTAGTTGATTAAATATCATTTATAAAATATATGATGAACCTCACTATCTGTGAGGTTTTTTTATGAATAAAAATTAGTTTTCAAAATTAAAATCGTCATAAAATGTTTGCCAAGCCCACCATAAAGCCTTAAATGAAGTTTTTGAATTTAGTTGATCTCCTTTTCTTGGACCACTTACAGCAACTCCAAAAACATTCCATTTATTATTTTGATCATCTTTCATTACAATCGGAAATTGATTTTGAACTGCTTTAAAATTTGCATTTGAATCGTTGATGTGCTAATTATCTGAAACTGTGAGCAAAGCTTAGGTCGAACTCTGGTTATTAACTTACATTATAAAGTCCTAATAAAAAGAAGCTGTTTGAAAATAATTATCAAACAGCTTCTTTTAATGTTATTTTTGTTAGCGTGTAATTATAATTTTACACACTATTATTGCGCATCCAACAATTCTATATCGAAGATCAATACAGATCCACCAGGGATGCTACCACGATCATTGTCTCCATAACCTAATCGGGATGGAACCAAAAGCATTCCTTTTCCTCCTTCTTTAAAATAAGTTATTCCTTCTGTCCAACCGGCAATTACCTGTTGTAAATTGAAGGTAATACCATTTGAGTCACTTTGGTCAAAAACTTCACCATTTGTAAAATAGCCTCTATATTTTACAGTTACCGTTGAATTTACATTAGGTTGAGTACCTCCACCTAATTCTTCAATAATATAATACAAACCAGTGCTGCTTTTTTGAGCATCTAAATTATGATCATCAATATATTTTAGGATATCTTTCTCATTAGTTTTTGTGTAATCTATAGAATTATCATCACTACAAGATATGATCGTTAAAAGTGTAAAAAGAGTTAAAAAATATTTCATCACTTAAAATTTACCGGTTAACCATTTATAGATATCATTACCATTAGCAAAAAGTAATAATGCCATTAAAATAACAAAACCTGTGATCTGTGCATATTCTAAGAATTTTTCACTTGGTTTTCTACCCGTGATCATTTCAAATAAAACAAAAACTACATGACCGCCATCTAATGCAGGAATTGGCAACAAATTCATAAATGCCAACATAATAGATAAAAAAGCAGTGATATTCCAAAAAGATTGCCAGTGCCATTTGGCTGGAAAAATATTTCCTATGGTAATAAAACCACCTAAACTGGTTGCGCCTTTTTTAGTAAAAACATATTTGAATTGAGCGATATAATCTTTTAAGATCCAGTATCCTTCATTTATCCCTTTTGGAATACTTTCTAAAAATGAATAATCCTTATGGTTGATAGTTAAATCATCATTGGCAAGTCCTTTTGGATAAACACCAATTTTATTATCCTTATCGGGTGTTACAGTGAGAGAATTGGTGTTTCCATCACGGTTCACTGTAATTAGCATTTCGTTAAGATCGTTATTGCTTTTAACCAGTTTAGTAAACTCATCCCAAAATTCAATAGATTTACCATCGACATTCACTACATAATCTCCCTTTAACATTCCTGCTTTATTGGCTGGCGAATCAGGTATGATACTATCTAAAATTGCTGAAATTCTAGGTGTGAATGGCTCCATTATACCAGATTGCCACATGGTCAATCCAACATCTTCAGGTAGATCTAAAGATTCAATATTTCCGTCAGGATGTTCTACTTCTAATGATTTTATATCTCTTAAAAAAAGATGTTTATTGATCCTTAAAACATCAAAAGGTACTTCGTTATTAAATTTTAAAATTTTATCTCCGTTTTGGAATCCGAATTGTTTAAAGCTTTCATCTATTGAAAATCCTTTTTTTACATCATTTGGCGCAACGTAATCTTTACCCCAAACATTTAAGATCATGATATAGATTAAAATACCGACTAAAAAATTAACTGTTACACCACCGAGCATAATTATTAAACGTTGCCAGGCTGGTTTTGAACGAAATTCCCATGGTTGAGGCGGTTTTTCCAGTTGCTCTTTATCCATGCTTTCATCTATCATTCCAGCGATTTTAACATAACCTCCAAGTGGAATCCAACCTATACCATAAACGGTTTCACCAATTCTTTTTTTGAATAGTGAAAATTTATAATCAAAGAATAAATAAAATTTCTCAACGCGGGTTTTAAAAATCTTTGCAGGAATAAAATGCCCTAATTCGTGCAATACGATTAATAGAGATAAGCTTAATAAGAATTGTGCAATTTTTATATATGTTTCCATGTATTTTTTAAAATTTTTAAAAATCGCACAAATGTACGTTTTTATGCTGAATTAGCGATAGCTTAAAAATCCAAATCTTTGTTAAAATGAAAATGTAACGAAATAGTGATCTTAAGAGGTTGGTTCGCTATTCTTTGATTATTGTTTTAAAGAAAGTGCCTAAAGAAGTTTCAACTTTAATTAAATGAACCCCAACATCCAAATTGTAGGTATTGATCTTAGAAGGTGGATTGTCTAATTGCAATAAGGTTTTGCCTAAAATATTATAAATTGTAATTCTGTTTAATGTTGCGGTACTGTTATTTTTAATATTTAAGGTATTTTTTACGGGATTCGGATAAATACTTATACTATTCTTTAATTTGTAGGTATCGATTCCTAAGACTGCAGAATTATTATTTGAGATCAACTGCACCTCCGGATCAATTTGGATCGATACAATTTCAAAAGGAATGGTAGTGTTAAATATCTGACCGTTTTTTGATACTTCTAATCTGATAATTTCACTTTTCCCATATGCCCCGATAACTTTAACAGGTAAAGGCATTTCGAAAAATGAAACTGACGAATGAGATTGTGTTTGATTAACTGTAAATTGTATAATATTGTTGTCTTTATTTTGGTGCCAACCAATTTCATAACTGGGGTATCCTTCTCCATAGAGCCAGTCATCAAAAAATTCAGTTAATTCTAGACCACTTATATTTTCTAAGTGCTTTTTAAGGTCTTTTGTTTTTGCATAAGAGAAGGCCAGATCTGGGTCGGCTAAATAATTTTTCATAGCCTGAAAAAAATCTTCATCTCCCAATTTATACCTTAACATATGTAAGATCATAGCTCCTTTTCTGTAGGATAGTCTTCCATCAAAAATTCTATTGACCGAAGTCGTATCACTTACAAAAGTAGCACCATCTTTAACAGATGTAATATGGTTTACAACACTATTTCTCCATGCTGTAAAAGTATTTTCACCATCAAAATCTTCAATAACCAAAGCATCCAAGTAAGTAGCAAAACCTTCGTTAAGCCAAATATCTCCCCATGAACCACAAGTTATTTTATTACCAAACCATTGATGTGCCAACTCGTGAGCGATCAAACCCCTTGACCATCCTCCCATAAAAGTCATGGTTGTATGTTCCATACCACCTCCCCAGCCAAATTGAGCATGCCCGTATTTTTCTTTAGCATAAGGATAAAGTTCAAAAAGCTCACCATACAGATCCATAATTCTTGGAGTTATTGCTGTACTGTTTTGAGCATGGGCTAGATTTTCAGGATAAACATAATTGACCACATCAAAGTTGCCATTATCAACATGATCATTATAAACTGAATAATTGGTAACAGCAATAGCAATTAAGTAAGCCGGAATAGCATATTTATGTTTCCAATGGGTTATTGTATTATTACCTGTGTTAATTTCAGATTGCAACAAACCATTTGAAGCTGCTTTATATTGTGAAGGGTGTTTAATATAAATATCAATTGAATCAATTTTATCAATTAGATCTTGTTTACAGGGCCACCAGCCTTTTGCACCATAGGGCTCAGAAAGTGTCCACAAAACAGGTGTGTTTGAAGATCCGTGTGTTCCGATTTCAAATGAACCAAAACCCGAACTAACCGGGTTGCCGCTATAGGTAACAGTTAGTGAATCTAAAGTACCTTTACTTTGTGTGTTAGGCAAATTGATTACCAATTCATCATTGCTGTTTTGCGTAAATGGTAATGAAATTCCTCTTTGTGTTACAGCAGAAACATTAAGATTGTCAGATATCTCAAAAGTGATGCTGTTGATATTGTCTAAAGCGTTAAAATAAGAAGTAATATTTCCGCTAATTTCCGCTTTTGAGGGGTCAACATCCCATTCTAACCTATGATAATTTAAATCATAATTACCTGTATTCTTATTCGCTTTATAGGCTAGTTTTTTTAAACCGGCATATTTTTCAGATTTTATGATCTGTTCAAGATCATTTTCAAAATTATCCACTTTTTGCCCATATGAAAAAAGAGATAACAAAAAGAATATATTGAATATAAAAATCTTATTTAGTATGTACATTTGTTGTTTTTAACGATAAAGCAATTTTAAAGGGAACGGCAAATATACAAATATGATTTTAAATGAATTTTTTAAAAAGTCAAAATCAACAATAGTTTTTATAATATTTTTTTCACTTATTTTTATTCCAATATTCATTTTTTTGATAAAACCTAAAACAAAATTGCCCGTTTATAACCCTGCAGATGTAAACCCAATTTTGGTAGATGATGCAGTTAGACATATTAGCAAGGATCATAGAATAGCAAATTTTTCACTATTAGATCAAAATGGAGATACGATTACACAAGAAAATTTTAAGGATAAAATATATGTAGCAGATTTTTTCTTTACACGTTGCCAAACCATCTGTCCGGTAATGACAGTGAATATGGGTGATTTACAAGAATATTTCAAAAATGATAAGGATATAAAATTTATATCGCATTCTGTTACACCAATAATAGATAGCGTTTCTGTTTTAAGAGCTTATGCTGATAAGAAAGGCATTAATGATAAAAAATGGCATATAACTACAGGTGATAAAATGCATATTTATGAATTGGCACGTAAATCATATTTTGCTGTTTTAGATGAAGGTGATGGAGGGGAACAAGACTTTATTCATACCGAGCAATTTATTTTGGTTGATAAAAACAGACAAATTAGAGGGTTTTATGATGGTACTGATAAAGAAGAAATGCAAAGGATCATAAAAGATATTGAAATCTTAAAAAAAGAATACGACCTCAATTAAGCTATAAAAAGGTTCAAAAAAGATTATTGTATTTTAGTGAAGGAATAAGTATTTACAAAAAATCCTATTAAGTGACAAAAATCACCTTTTTAATAATAATTTTATGTATTTTCGCTTAGTATTTATAATCATTCTAAATAAAATTGACTACAACAATCGCAAATTTAAAGGTAGGAGAAAGAGGAGTTATAGAAGATTTAGACTTTGATAATATTCCGTTGATACTATTAGAAATGGGATGTTTACCCGGAATTGAAGTTGAATTGATACAAATTGCGCCTTTACAAGACCCTTTATATATACGGGTTAATGATAGTCATCTTGCCATTAGAAAAGAAACCGCTAAACATATTACCATTAAAAAATTTTAGTATTTAATGGGAAAGAATGAAACCATAAAAGTTGCTTTAGTTGGTAATCCAAATACTGGAAAAACATCTTTGTTTAACCAACTAACCGGTTTAAATCAAAAAGTTGGAAATTACCCGGGAATTACTGTTGAGAAAAAAACCGGTATTTCCAAACTGGATAAAAACACTTCTGCTACCATTGTTGATCTGCCCGGTACATACAGTATCAATCCAAACACATTAGATGAAAATATTGTTTTAAGGACACTTCTCGATAATAATCATGTAGATTATCCTGATGTAATTGTTGTGGTTGCTGATATCGAGAATATCAAACGCAACTTATTAATTTTTTCACAAATAAAAGATCTGCAAATTCCTACAATTTTAGCTATCAATATGTCAGATCAGCTGGAAAAAAAAGGAATTAGTATTGATATTGAAACTTTAAAAAAAGCTCTGAAGACTGAAGTAATATTAATAAGTGCTCGTAAAAATATTGGAATTGATTCTTTAAAAAAAGCAATATTAAATTGCAATTTTCTTAATACAAAACCATTAGCTGTAATAAGTGATCGTATTGATGCAGATTTTTTTAGAAAAATTAAAGAAAAATTTCCTGATCAACATTTGTACCAGTCATGGTTAAATATTACCCAAGCCGAAAATTTGAATATTTTAAAAGGTGATGAAAAGAAAGCAGTTCAGGAATTTAGAAAAGATGGTGAAAAGCTAAAAGCATTACAGCATAAGGAAACTATTTTACGATATAAACAGATAAATGATATTCTTAAAAAAAGTTATAAACGTGATATTTCAAAAGGAACGGATCTACGTAGTAAGCTTGATAAGATATTAACTCATAAATATTATGGGTATATCATTTTTGGTTTAATTCTTTTTGTAATTTTTCAATCGGTATTTGATCTGGCTACTGTTCCAATGGATTTTATTGATGAAGCTTTTGCAAAATTGAGTAACTGGACCAAAGGAGTTATGCCCGGTGGAAAATTCACTGATTTGATTACTGAGGGCGTTATTCCGGGTATTGGAGGAATAGTGATCTTTATACCTCAGATTGCTATATTATTTTTATTTGTAGCAATTTTAGAAGAGACAGGATATATGAGTCGCGTTGTTTTTTTGATGGATAAAATAATGCGAAAATATGGAATGAGCGGAAAAAGTGTTGTCCCATTGATATCAGGAACAGCTTGTGCTATTCCGGCAATAATGGCAGCCAGAAATATTAATGGTTGGAAAGAAAGATTAATTACAATTTTAGTAACACCATTTACAACCTGTTCTGCCAGATTACCTGTTTATGCCATCATTATTGCTTTGATCATTCCGCAAAAGCGCTTTTTAGGAATATTTAGTTTACAAGGTTTAACTTTGTTGACTTTATATATTATTGGCTTTGCTTCGGCACTTTTTAGTGGCTATCTTTTGCATAAATTTTTAAAAGTAAAAAGCAGTAGTTTTTTTGTGATCGAAATGCCCAATTATAAATTACCATCATTAAAGAATACATTTATCACAGTACTTGAAAAGACAAAAGAATTTGTATTTGGAGCAGGTAAGATCATTTTAGCAATATCAATTATCTTATGGTTTTTAGCATCAAACGGCCCGAGTGATTTTAAAAATGCGGAAGAAATTTTAAAAAGCGAATCTGTAAATCAAAATATAGATTCTGATGAATATAAACAACAGTTGGCTTCTTATAAATTAGAACATTCTTATATTGGAATAATGGGAAAAAGCATAGAACCCATAATAAAACCAATGGGTTATGATTGGAAAATTGGTATTGCCTTAATTTCTTCATTTGCTGCACGCGAAGTTTTTGTTGGAACTTTAGCTACAATTTATAGCGTTGGTAATAATGATGAAAATAATACGACAATAAAACAACGTATGGCGGCAGAGATTAACCCTGAAACAGGAGGAAAGCAATTTAATTTTCCTTCAGGTATGTCTTTATTGGTTTTTTATGCCTTTGCAATGCAATGTATGGGTACGCTCGCGATAGTCAAGCGAGAAACCAATAGTTGGAAATGGCCACTTTTACAATTATTTGGTATGGGTATTTTGGCTTATATAGCCGCTTTTATTACTTATACATTTTTAAGTTAAAACAATGCAACAAGCTTTAGTTTACATAGTTCTTATTTTAGCCATTTCTTTTTTGGTAAAAAAATTCTTTTTTAAATCTAAAAAGAAAAAAGGCAAATGTGATACAGATTGTAATTGTTAATTTTGGACTATTATTTATTCTTTGTATCAATAATTATTGTTACTGGCCCATCGTTTAAAAGTTCGACCTTCATATCAGCACCAAAAATTCCTTTACCAACTTTTTTGCCGAGTAAGATTTCAAGTTCATGTATAAATTTATCGTAAATAGGAATAGCAACATCTGGTCTTGCGGCTTTGATATATGACGGCCTGTTTCCCTTTTTTGTATTGGCCAAAAGTGTAAATTGACTAACCACAATTGCATCTCCATTAATGTCGATTATCGATTTGTTCATCACTCCATTTTCATCATCAAAAATGCGTAGATTGACTATCTTTTTTGTTAACCATTGAATATCATCTTTTGTATCTTCATCAGTGATTCCTAATAAGATCAAAACACCATTTTTAATTTTACTGATGATCTTTTTATCAACTGTAACGCTTGATTCAGTAACTCTTTGTATAACAGCTTTCATAAAATGTTTCTATGATAATTTTATATTGAATAATCGTTTACTCGATAATTTTTGTCATCTCCAGCAAGTAGTTGCAGATAACTATTATATCTTGAAGGAGCAATTTCTCCTTTTTTCAAAGCTAATTTAACAGCACATTTTGGTTCATTTACATGTAGGCAATTGTTGTATTTGCATTGATGCTTAAGTGCAAAGAATTCAGGAAAATAATCGGCAATTTCATATTGTTCAAAATCAACAACACCAAAGCCTTTTATACCAGGAGTATCAATAATATAACTTTCCGGATCTGTTTTTAGAACGAACATTTCAGCAAAAGTAGTTGTATGTTGCCCCAATTTGTGCTGCTGTGATATTTCAGCTGTTTTTAAATTTAAATTAGGTGCAATGGTATTGATTAATGTTGATTTGCCAACACCTGAATGACCAGAAAACATACTCACCTTTCCTAACATTAATTCTTTAACTTTCTCGATATTTATTTTTTTCTTAGCTGAAATTTCTATACAATTATAGCCAATTTTACGATATACATTAATTAGCTTATTTTTTTGAATATTTAATTTTTCATCATTGATATCAATCTTGTTAAACAATAAGATTACTTCAATATGGTAAGCTTCAGCAGTAGCTAAAAAACGATCAATAAATGGTGTAAAAGTGGGTGGATTGTTTAGTGTAATCAGTAAAAAAGCCCTGTCAATATTGGCAGCAATAATATGTGTTTGTTTGGAAAGATTTACAGATTTGCGGATTATATAATTTTTTCTGTCATGAATATTGATAATAATTCCGGTATCGGCGCCCTTTTCCAACTCAAAATCAACATGATCGCCAACAGTTACAGGATTGGTGCTTTTAATTCCTTTTATACGAAATTTACCCCTTATTCGGCACTTGTACTGATTGTGATCCTCAGTCCTCACCCAATACCAACTTCCTGTCGATTTAATTACAACACCCGTCATATATATTTATGATAAACTAATAAATTTAATATTAAAAATAATGAGTTTTTTGTTTAATCGTGTTAACGATATTTAAAAGGCATAAATTTAGATAAAACCATATGTTTTACCAAACAAACAAGTTTTATTAAAAAATGAAAATTAAATGAATAGATTAAAATTATTATATTTGGCTTAAATATTAACTAAAAAAAGAATTAGTAATGAAGATTTTAAAATACATTTTTTTCCTTTTGTTAATTTTTATAGTTGTTGGAGCTATTTATTTAGCAACACTTGATGGAAATTATGATGTAAAACGCACTCGTTTAATAAAAGCACAACCGGAAGTTATTTTTAATGAAATAAATGATTATAAAAATTGGAAAGATTGGGGACCATGGTACGAACAAGATCCTTCAATAGTTGCAACATATCCCGAAAAAACTAAAGGTGAAGGAGCATCTTACTCATGGATAAGCAAAGAAGGAGAAGGATCAATGAAAACGGTACAAGTTGATGAATTTAAAAGAATTGATCAGGAAATCACTTTTAAAGTTCCCATATTTGGAGATATGAAATCTGATATTTACTGGATCTTTGAAAAAGTTACAGAGGGTACCAACATTACCTGGGGAATGAAAGGTGAACTAGGTTTCTTTTCTCGTTTTATGATCAGTGGTATGGAAGAACAAATGGGTCCTATGGAAGAGAGAGGTTTAGAGTTTTTGGATCAAAATATACAAAAAGATATTAAAATTTACAGTATAATACCTAACGGCGTTATAGATTATAGTGGAGGTTACTATTTATACACCACAACTTCATGTAAAATTGATGAGATAAGTGATAAATACCCACTTTTATTATTAAAAATTTATGCTTTTAATAAGAATAATAGTATTCGGACTAAGGGAGGGCCATTTACTCTATATCATAAATATGATGAAGAAAACGGAACAACAATGTTCTCGGTTTGTTATCCGGTAGCTGAAAAAATGATCACACCAAGAGGTAGCGAAATTTTATCAGGATTTATGGAAACAGGTAAATATTTTAAAACAACTTTAAAAGGTAGTTATGATAATTCAAAAGAAGCCTGGGAAAGTGCCCGGAAAAATGCAGGTAGTTTAAGCGATTATTCAGTTCCACAAAACGGAGAGCCTTTTGAAGTTTATGGTAATAATCCGCATGAAATTTCTAACCCTGCAGATCTAATTACAGAGATATTTATTCCGGTAAAAATGGTTGCTGATGCTCCGCCTCCTCCGGTTGATGAACCTATAGAAATTGAGAAAACCGAAAAGTAATTATAACACGCATACTTATATTATAAAATAAGAAAAGCACTTCAAAAATGAAGTGCTTTTTTCTTATTAACTCAAAATTAATTATAATGGAAACAAAATTTTGGAGAATTTTGTCTCCGTATGTTTAATTCGCAATTCTTGTACCAAAACAATATCAAAAATGTTATAATTTTGTTAAAAAATATTAAAATTCTTTAAATCTAAAACAATCAACAACATGATCATTTACCATACCGGTTGCCTGCATATGTGCATAGATAATTGTGGATCCAACAAATTTAAATCCCCTTTTTTTCAGATCGATTGAGATTTTATCCGAAAGTGTTGTTTTTGCCGGAATTTCATCCAAAGATCTCCAGGAATTTACAATGGGTTTGTGATCTACAAAACTCCAAATATATTTTGAAAAAGAACCGTACTTTTCTTGAACTTCCATAAAAGCAATGGCATTACTTATGGTGGCTTTAATTTTTAATTTGTTTCGAATGATTCCGACATCATTCATTAATTTATCAAACTTTTTTTCATTGTATTTTGCAATTTTGTGATAGTCAAAATTATCAAATGCATTTCTAAAATTTTCTCTTTTTCGCAAAACTGTGATCCAGCTTAGGCCAGCCTGAAAAGTTTCGAGAATTAAAAATTCAAACAATTTATCATCATCATAAACAGGTACACCCCATTCTGTATCGTGGTATTTAATATATATCGGGTCTTCACCGCACCAAGAACATCTATTTTTATTCATATTCTATAATATACAAGATTATTAATTGAAGGTTATATAAATCTTGAGAAAGTCATTTTAGACTTTCGTTTTTAAATATATTATGTTTCTTTCTTCCAAATAATTCAAAACATAATTATAACATAATTTATGTTTACCTACCAATTCTGGAGGGAAAACACCTTTTTCATTAAACAAATCTTCTAAAATAAGGTTAACTGCAGCAGTTGCAGTGTAACCTGTAGTTCTAGCCATTGATGATGTTTGGGTTTTGACATCAAACTCATCGTGTAAATTGTAAATAATCTCTATTTTTTTACCTTTTTCGTCACTTCCTTTGATCGTTATTTTCATTACGGTAATTTCCTCTTCATTGTTACCGAGTTTCCATTCTTTAAATAAGATCTTGTTGGTAAGATCAATTGGGGAAATTTTGGTTCCGTTGATCTCAATTTTCTCTGTATCAAAAAAACCGGTTTCTTTTAAAACTTTAATGTATTCAACGTGCCCCGGATAACGTAAAGTTTTTTCTTTCATGTTTGGAATGTGTGGCATCGTAAAAATTAATGAGCGTAATCCATCAGAGTTAAAGGATTCTAAAGTGCCAACTTTGTTAAATTCTACTAATTCAACATCAGTTAATGCTTCTCGTGATATCAGTTTTCCATTCTCAACATATCTTGCCGTACGCGTATATTCCTCAATAACATCAATAGGAGAGAAGGGAGCTTTATAATTAAACGGCCATTTTTTTATTTTGGGTAAACCGCCCACCAAACATTCAAAATTAGTAATATTCATTAATTCGTTATGATAGCCTAAAATAATATTGCCCATTCCGGGAGCAACGCCACAATCTACAATGGCTGTAACGTTATTTTCTTTTGCCAGATCATTTAATTCTAAAGCATTTTCCGGAAAAAATGAAATATCAACAACATCTTTTTTTGCTTCAATAATATATTTTAAAGTTTTAAATCCTAAATATCCAGGAACAGCACAAACTACTATATCAAAAGGTAAGATAGCTTTGTATAGCTCTTTTTTTTGTGTAACATCTACATTGATAATATTTATTTCAATACACTTTTCTTTTACTTTTTTTAATGCCATTTGATCAATGTCAGAAAGTGTTACTGAATGGTTTTTTGCTAGATCTATTGCCATGGCACTTCCAACCATACCTGCACCTAATACAATTATTTTGCTCATAATAATTATTGAATATGAAAATGAATGATGATTTTTATTTTTTTAGTTAATGTGGATAATGTTTAAACATGACCATAAAGTTAACATTTTTTATTTACTTAAAAACTGTTTTATTTTTGGGTGATATTACACTATTGCTTTAGAGCTAGTCTTAATAAATGGATTAAGTAATTTCCAATTTTTAATAAAGTTTAATACTAAAATAACAATACA
>JAOZVI010000075.1 GCA_029938265.1 Flavobacteriaceae bacterium
TCATTTGCTGCAAAAGCTCAAACTGCAGATGAAATTATTGCAAATTATTTTGAAAATACCGGAGGTATTGAAAATTGGGAAAAGCTTGAAGGTATTAAAATGTATGCTAAGGTAAATCAAAATGGTATGGAAATACCGCTTGAGATTACACAATTAAAAGGGGGCAAACAGATGACCGTTATTAATTTTCAGGGAAAAGAGATTAAGCAAGGTGTTTTTGATGGAGAAACTTTATGGGGAATTAATTTCATGACTCAAAAAGCAGAAAAGAGCGATAAGGAAACTACCGATAATATGAAATTAGAAAAAAATGATTTCCCTGATCCTTTTTTAAATTTTAAAGCAAAGAATTATTCTGTTGAATTATTGGGTAAAGAAACTATAGATGGAGCTGAAACCTTTAAATTAAAATTGGTTAAAGAACCTGTTACTGTTGATGGTAAAAAAGAAGAAAATATTTCTTATTACTACTTTGATACTGAAAATTTTGTACCAATTGTTGTACAAAGTGAAATTAGATCAGGACAATTTAAAGGACAAGTTTCCGAAGCTAAAATGAGCGATTATCAAGAAGTTGAAGGTATTTATTTTCCTTATTCCTTAACACAAGGGATAAAAGGTCAAGGAGGCCAGCCCATAACCATTGATAAAATTGAAATAAATCCAAAAATAGATGATTCGGCGTTTGCTTTTCCGGAAGAAACTGAAACTACAACTCCGGCTCAGGACAATAAATAATATAATATCTTATAATATCCTCAATAATTTTATTGAGGATTTTTTTTAACCAATCTAAACTCTGAGAAATGAAAAAAATACTTTTCACAATGCTTTGGAGCATTTTAGTACTTCCTGCATTTTCTAACGCACAAACTACAGATACAATAAAAGCTAAAGATCTTTTTGGAGATCTCAAGGCAAGACATATAGGACCGGCTTTAATGAGTGGTAGGATTAACGATATGGAAGTACATCCTACAAATCCCAGAATTATCTATGCCGGAACTGCCGGAGGTGGAGTTTGGAAATCTAATGATAATGGAACAACTTTTAATTCAATATTTGATGATTATTGCCAATCTATTGGGGCAGTTGCTGTTGATCCGAATAACCCGGATAAAGTAGTTTATGTGGGTACCGGTGAAACATGGACCCGAAATAGTGTTTCTTATGGTGATGGATTATACAAAACAACAGATGGAGGTTCAACTTGGAAAAAGATTGGATTTGAAAAATCTGAACGTATTGCCAATATTATTATTAATCCTAAAAATTCTAAAGAAATTTATCTTGCAGTTTTAGGTGCTTTATGGTCTGATAGTGATGAAAGAGGTGTTTATAAAACCATAGATGGCGGTGAAACCTGGAAAAAAGTATTGTATATAAATCTAAAAACAGGTTGTGCTGATCTGGCTATAGATCCTAAAAATCCAAATATTTTGTATGCTTCTATGTGGGAATTTAGACGTACTGCCTGGTCGTTTGAATCAGGAGGAGAAAACAGTGCTCTATACAAATCTGTTGATGCCGGTAAAACATGGAATAAAATTCACAATGGGTTTCCAAAAGGAAAATTAGGCCGCTTGGCAATCGCAGTTGCTCCTTCTAACCCAACAATACTTTATACGGTTATAGAAGCTGAAGAGGATAACCGTAAAGGACTTTACCGCAGTGATGATGCCGGTAAAAACTGGAAACAATTAAACAATGATTTTGGTATTACTGTTCGCCCATTTTATTTTTCACGACTTGTTGTTGATCCTAAAAATCCTGATGTTATTATAAAAGGTGGTCTTAGTGGTTCAATTTCAAGAGATGGAGGAAAAACATTTAAAAACTTGGGTAATATGCACAGTGATATTCATGATATTGCTTTTGCAATTAATGATTCTGATATAATTTATGCAGGTACTGATGGTGGTGTTTATCGCTCATGGAACGGAGGAACAACTATGGAAATTGTAGAAAATTTGCCTCTTTCACAATTTTATCATGTAAGTGTTGACAATAAAGAACCTTATAATGTTTATGGTGGTTTGCAAGACAATGGCTCCTGGTATGGCCCATCCAGATCAACAGGAGGGATAAAAGCAAAAGACTGGAAATCAATAGGAGGGGGAGATGGTTTTAGAGTATATAAACATCCAACCAAAAATATTATTTATTCTGAAATGCAAGGAGCTGCCAATGTTTGGCGCTACGATGTAGATAAAAAATTGATAAAAACTATTCAGCCATTACCAAAAAAAGGTAATCCTAAATTGCGTTTTAACTGGAATGCTCCAATAGCAATCAGTAATTTTAAACCCGATAGAATTTATGTGGGTAGCCAGTTTCTTCACAAATCAGAAAATATGGGAGATACCTGGAAAATTATTTCTCCCGATCTAAGTACAAATGAAAAAACAAAACAAGAACAAGAAAATTCAGGGGGTTTATCCATTGATAATTCAGGTGCAGAAAATCATACTACAATTTTTACGATAGCTGAATCTCCACTAGATGAGAATATCATTTGGGTAGGTACTGATGATGGTAATGTGCAAATCACGACAAACGGTGGTAAGAATTGGAAAAATACTTCGGAAAATATTTCCGGTTTACCAAAAAACACCTGGGCTTATCATATTGAAGCGAGCTCTCATGACAAAGCAACTGCCTATGCTGTTTTTGAAGGACATACAACCGGAGATATGAAACCATATACTTATAAAACAACAGATTATGGTAAAACATGGACAAATATAATAACTGAAGATGTAATTGGTTTTGTCAGAAATATTCAGGAGGATTATGTAAACCCCAATTTATTATTCCTAGGTACTGAACTTGGATTGTATATTACTTTAGATGGTGGTAATAGCTGGAGTAAATTCACCAATAATATGCCATCTGCAGCTGTTCATTTTATTGATCTACAAAGAAAGACCAATGATCTGGTTATGGGAACTCATGGTAGAGGAGTTATTATAATTGATGATATTTCTCCTTTGCGGGAAATTAATTCTGAAATAATGAGTGAAAAAGTACATTTCTTAAATTCCAAACCTACTATTATGGTTGATCAAGGTGGTTTTTCAGGAAATTTTGGGAGTGAAACTCAATTTGTGGGCGCTAATCCTACAAGAGCAGCACAAATTAAATATTTCCTTCCTAAACGCCATACTTTTGGAAAAATGACATTAGAAATTCAGGATTTAGAAGGCAATAAAATTACAACATTGAGTCCCGGAAAATCAAAGGGAATCAATATTGTAAATTGGCCTTATACCATCAAACAACCTAAAACAGCAAAAGGTAAAACTTTTAGTTTTGGCGGTTTTACTTCACCTCGGGTTAAAGCAGGCAAATATAAAGCTGTTCTCACAAAAGCTAAAAAAACTTATGAACATGAATTTGAAGTTGTTTATGATGAGCGAACCAGCTTGTCAAAAAGTGATCGGGAGCTAAAATATAATACAACCATGAAAATGTATGATATGACACAAGAGTTGGCGTATATGGTTTATGAATTAGATGCAATTTATGGTGTAGTTAAAGATGATAATAAAAAGCTAGCATCTAAATTACAAACGCTTAAAGAAACACTTGTGATTACTACCGGAGATAATTATGTAGGTTCTGCTGAACCACAATTAAGAGAAAAAATGGCTGATCTTTATAGTAAAATTGCAGGAAGTTATGATAAACCATCCGATGCTGAATTAGATAATCTTTTAGTTATTGAAGACCGTTTTAATAAAGCTAAAATGGATTTTGAAAAACTTAAAAAGAAAACAAAAATAGATAGTTTAGAATTAAAAACCTTTGATGAGTTTATAAATGAATAAAATATTTAAGATAAAAAAGTTCTCAGGAGATATAGTTGATTTTGATGTAGATAAATTAATTCTTTCATTAAAAAATGCCAAAACCGATGACGCTTTAATAAAAAAGATAGTAGCCGAAGTTGAAAATCAACTTTATGATGGAATCACAACTAAAAAGATCTATCAAATGGCATACAAAATACTTAAAAGTAAAAAGGGTATATGCGCATCGAGATATAAATTAAAAAAAGCAATTATGGAACTTGGACCTTCGGGGTTTCCATTTGAACAATTTGTAGGTGAAATATTAAAGCGTGAAGGTTTTAAAACTGAAGTCGGTGTAATCGTCCAGGGTTATTGTGTTACTCATGAAGTGGATGTTGTTGCCAAAAATGATACACATCATTATATGGTTGAATGCAAATATCACAATAGACAAGGTAGGATAAATGATGTGAAAATTCCGTTGTATATTCAATCCCGGTTTTTAGATATTGATAAGCAATGCAAAATTAATGAGGGTCATGATTCAAAATTTCATCAAGGATGGATCTATACAAATACACGCTTTACATCAGATGCCATTGATTATGCAAAATGTGCCGGTTTAAAGTTAGTTAGCTGGGATTATCCTTTAAATAATAGTTTGAAAAAAACCATCAATAAACATGGATTATTTCCAATAACTGCAATGACAACTTTAACAAGAAAAGAAAAATCCAAACTATTGGATAGAGGAATTGTACTTTGTAAAGACCTTTGTGATAATCATGATCTTATTAAAGAAGTTGTATTGGATAGATCAAAATATAAAAAAATAATTGAAAATATGGAAAGTCTATGCGAAACATCTAATGTTCAGTAAATTGACATCAAAGGATTAAAGCAGTTGATAGATTCACTCTTTCTAATTAACTCACGGGGTGACTTGGAGTCACCCCGTGAGTATTTTTCACCAACACCATCAAATGAAAATGATTTGGCATCAGGCACCAAGCCAAAACATCAGCATACGGTAAAATATATGTATTAATTTTTTTAAGAAAAAATAAATAGTTTTCTCGATTTAAGAATATTTTCTGCTTGTTATTACCTTGGTTGTAGATATGGTATAAATGTCCTTTTTCAAAAATCATTGATTGTGTTTTCATGTTAATGAAATCTGATTTAAAAGGTTAACATAATTATTTGTAAGAATATATAAAATGTGAACTGATTATTTAAGTATTTCTTTAAATAACTTTAAATTTCCTTTAGATTTAGATATTTTAAAAAAATAACTTAATAACTACTGTGAAGAGCATTATAATTTGAATCTAGTTTTAAAAACAAAAAGAGTGAGACCTTAACTAATAAACAGAATATAGATAGTTAGGCCCTGACACTTATAAATAAAATTTTATTTATTCTTTTCTTCAATCCATTTTGATAAATACTTGGTACTCTGCAAAGTATGATGCATCAACATTAAACCTGTAAAATTATGTAGTCTGTGCTTTTCAATATCCTTTTGAATTGAAATAATAGAATTGAATAAAAAGGATTGATATTTTTCTTTAGGATAACATTGATTGATAATAGCAATACCATTTTGTTGCGCCTCAATCCATAACGATCTATTTTGATATAATTCAATTGCTTTTTTAGCAAACTCTTCAGGATCATCAGTAATAAAACCATTCCATGGTAACTCATCGTGCATAGCTTCAGCACCAATACTGGTTGTAACACTTGGTGTTCCAAATTGCATTGCTTCGATCAATTTACCTTTAAGTCCTGCACCAAACTGTAAAGGTGCCAAACAAACCTTAGAATTTACAAATACTTCTTCTGTACTATTTGCCCGGCCTTTGATTATAAAACCTTCTTTTTGATTGTGTAATTGTCTGACTTTTTCTGTTGTATAGGCTCCGTAAATATGCAATTGAGCTTTTGGTAATTTCTTTCTGATCAAAGGCCAGATTGTAGTTTTTAGAAAAATAATTGCATTCCAATTGGGTTCATGTTTAATATTCCCAATCGTCATAAAGTGTTCTCTGTTTTCAAAAATAGGGTAGGAGTTAAACACTGATTGATCAATATTATCCAATAAAAAGGGCAAATAAATTAGAAGTGATCTATTAACTTTAAATGTATTAATTAGAAGATCATACTCATATTTTGAAATAATTAAAGATAGATCACATCGATAAATACTGGCTATTTCACGTTTTGTAACATCATTTATAAGATATTTTAAATTAAGTTTTTTTTGATCTTTAAATGCCTGATGACGGGCATTTCTTAAAAAATGTAGGTCTTCGGTATCAAGAATTCGCATTGCATCCGAACAAGTTTCAGCAACCCGCCATCCAAATTGTTCTTCGGTTAAAAAACGATCAAATAATACGATATTCGGGTCTATCTCTTTTAATAATGAATTAAAACCAGAATCATTTAACTGAATATCAAATGTCTGAATATTGATATCTTCTAGTGGAAATGAATTTTTAGTTTTTGCAGCCGTACTGACAAAAGTTATTTTATAATTATTTTTTTGAAATTCTTCTATTAATTGTATCATTCTATTGCCTGCTGCAGTAGAAGAGGGTTCTGGCCAAACAAATCCAATAATTAATAATTTTTTTTCCATTGCTTATTTAGAAGTTTTGTTATCTAATGATATCAGATCATCAACTTTTAATACCTCACCAATATTCATTTTATCAAGTTTAAAACTTCCAATTCTGATTCTTACCAATCGCAAGGTAGGAAATCCAACCGCTGCGGTCATTTTTCTTACTTGTCTAAATTTACCTTCCCTTAATGTAATTGAGACCCAACTTGTAGGCCCATGCCGATTATCTCTTATCTTTTTTCCTCTTTCAGATAGATTTGGTGCTTTGTCTAATTTAAATGCGTTACAAGGTTTTGTTTGATATTTTATTCCTTCAAATCCAATCTCAACTCCATTTTGGAGTTTTTCGATAGCTTTTTCAGTTATTATACCATCTACTTGTGCCAGATATTCCTTTTCAATTTTACTGCTTCTGATAAGTTCACTCATTTTACCATCAGTTGTAAGTAATAATAAGCCTTCTGAATCTTCATCTAATCTGCCAATAGCCATTGTTGTTTCAGGAAAAGGATACAATTCACCCAATAACTTTTTATTGTTTCTTTTAGTTTGATTATTTATAAACTGACTTAAATAACCATAAGGTTTAAAAATGATAAAATGTTGGTGTTTAAGTGTGTTCATTCAGTGAATATTTTAATGTGAGTCAAATAAACCCAACTACTGTATCATAAAATTATAGATCTCTTTTGAGATTATTGCCATATCATCTGTGGCTTTATCAAAATCCTTTAAATTTTTAGATAAAATAATTAGTACATAAGCTCTTCCATCAGGTAAAAATATAATTCCTGAATCGTGATGTACACCTGTAATTGAACCTGTTTTATGTGCGATCTGAACATTTTTAGGCAGGTATTTTGGAATCATATCATTAAATTTTTGATCTTTTAAAATGGCTATCATTTGCTGACAATCTTTTTTACTTCCTGCTTTTCCTGTTGCAACAGCTTCCATGATGATCATCAAATCTTTTGCCGTAGTTGAATTGCTAAGTCCTTTTTTATAAGCCTTTATATCTTCAACACCTCTTAGAACATCAATATTTTGAGCACCCAGTGTTCTCATCTTCTTTGTAACGTTTTTAGCATCTACCATTTCAATTAAAATATTGGTAGCTAGATTACTGCTCACTGTGATCATATCATATATTAGATCATTTATAGTAACTTTTTTGCCTATCAATTTATAAAGGGCTTCACCACTATCTTCATTAATATCCATACTGTAAGCACTGCCATCAACGATACTTTTAAATTCATTTTTTACGGTTAAAGAGTCTGTTAATTTAAATTTTCCTTGAGCAGCCTGATCAAATATCTCAATCATCACAGGAGTTTTCATTGTACTTGCAGCATGAAATTTTTCATCAACATTGATCAGTATTTTTTGATTGGTATCAGATAAATTTATAAAAGCAAGTGCAAAATCACCCTCTAAAAGTTCAAATTTTTTATCAATAACACTCTTTAGATCCTCAACGGTAGTATGTTGAGCAATACTTCTATATCCTGTAAAGAGGTACAAAAGAGTAAAAAATATCAATAATTGGTTTTTTCTATTTTGCATAATGTTTCGCTATTTGAGCTGCTAATTTGGCATTGTTGTAAACTAACTCAATATTTGCTTCTAAACTTAAACCTCCTGTGAGTTCTTTTACTTTTCCCAATAAAAAAGGTGTACTTTCTTTACCTTTAATCCCCAATTTTTTTTCTTCAATAATTGCTGTTTCAATCGCCTTATTCATTATATCGTAGTCCAACTGTTTCTCTTTTGGAATAGGATTGGTAATTAAAACTCCTCCTTTAAGGTTGAGATTCCATTTTGTTTTTAAGAGATCTGCTATTTCTGCGGCAGTATTCATTTTATAATTTACCTGAAATCCACTTTTCTGGGTATAAAATGCAGGTAATTCTTTGGTTTTATACCCAAGTACAGGAATACCAAAAGTTTCAAGATATTCAAGTGTTAAACCCAAATCGAGTATTGCTTTAATACCGGCACAAACAACAGCAACATTGGTATTGTTTAATTCTTGAAGGTCAGCGGAAATATCAAATGACTGAGAAGCCCCTCTGTGAACACCACCGATACCACCTGTTGCAAAAACACGAATTCCAGCCAGATCTGCAGCGATCATTGTAGATGCAACAGTTGTTGCACCATCAATTTTTTGAGCAAGTAAATAGGGAATATCCCTGCGACTTGCCTTTACAATTTTGTTTCCGGATTTAGCCAAATAATCAATTTCATCATTGTTTAAACCCACTTTAATTTTACCATTAATAATTGCAATAGTAGCGGGTATAGCCCCATTTTCTCTAACTATTTTTTCTACCTGTAAGGCTGTTTCTTTATTCTGAGGATAGGGCATTCCGTGAGAAATTATCGTAGATTCAAGTGCTACTATAGGTAAGTTTTGTGCTAAAGCACCTTTAACTTCAGGATTTATATCTAAATAATTTTCTTTCATGAAATAATTTTTAAAATGAGTTTTTCATTGATCTCTGGATGAACGGTTTTTTTATGTTGAACAGTCATTTGAGCACAGGCATTAGCGAATTTTACCATTTTATGAATATCAAATTTTTGGATCTCTCCATAAAGCAAACCAGCCATAAATGAATCTCCTGCACCTGTTGTATTTATAGGGTTTAAATAATTGATCTCCATTTTATAAAACCCTTTAGAATCACCATATACAATACCATTTTTTCCTAAAGTAATAAATACTTTACTTACGCCTAAATCAATGAAATACAATACAATATCTTTATAATCTTTTTCACCATTAACTTTAATGTCACTTAATAATTCTGCCTCCAATAAATTGCATTTTAAAATCGATAATTTATTCAAAATTGATTTAGCTTTTAATGCTTTCTTTCCGGAAACGGCATCCAAAGCAAAATGAATATGAGGTAGTTTATTGGTCACTAATTCTAAAATTCGCTTTGGCATATTGGTTTCTAAAATACAGAAATCATTTTGATTGATAACATCCAGATTATCTAAAATAAAAGAATCCGGCACTTGATCATAGATACTCATAGCATCAAGTCCGATAGCCAGATCATTACGATCATCCATAATCGCCATAAAAACAGATGTTGTTTGATTCTTGATAATTTTACAATGCTCAATTGAAATATCTAACGCCCTACAAGATTGAATAATTCTTTTTGCAAAATCATCCTGACCAAAAACACTCAGAAATTCGACCTTAAATCCGAGGCGGGATAGATTTTCGGCAATATTTCTGCCAACGCCACCAAAAATAATTTCTAAAGTACCGGTATTGGAATCTTTATAAATTAATTCTTCCTTTGGATAACCAAATAAGTCGATGTTTGCAGCACCTATTATCGTAATTTTTGATTTTATAGACATCACTGGAAAATTATAGATTGGAAATATAATTAAAATAATTTAGGTAAATTTACATGATAAAATTATATTCATATGCAAAAGTTTCAGTCAATTTTTAAAAATGAGAAACCAATTATTGGAATGGTTCATGTGCAGGCACTACCGGGAACTCCAAATAATAAATTAAAAGTTTCGATAATCATAGATGAAGCACTTAAAGAAGCCCGACTTTATAAAAAAGCAGGAATCGATTCTATCATGATTGAAAATATGCATGATGTTCCGTATCTTAAAGGAAAAGTTGGCCATGAAATAAGTTCCTTAATGACTTTAATTGCCTATCTAATAAAACAAGAGACCAATTTACCCATTGGTATTCAAATCTTAGCAGGAGCCAATAAAGAAGCACTTGCAGCTGCTAAATCAGCAGGAATTGATTTTATTCGTGCAGAAGGATTTGTATTTGCACATACGGCTGATGAAGGTATTATAGAAGCCCAGGCAGGGAATTTGTTAAGATATAAAAAATCAATTGATGCCGGTTCCATTGCAGTATTTACTGATATTAAAAAGAAGCACAGTTCGCATGCAATAACTCAGGATATTTCTTTACTTGATACGGCTAAGGCAGCTCAATTCTTTTTAAGTGATGGTGTAATTGTAACAGGAAATCATACCGGTGTAGCTGCCTCTGTTGGGGAATTAAAAACATTAAAAGAACATTTAAACTTTCCAGTATTTGTTGGTTCTGGAATAACTCAGGAAAATGTTGCTGATTTTTTGCCAATTTGCGATGCAATGATTGTTGGTTCTTATTTTAAGGAAAAAGGGTATTGGAAAAATAAGCTCAGTTACAGAAGAATCAGTAATTTTATGGATTTAGTGAGTGGACTAAAATAATCTTTTTCGAATTTACTCTCTTCTATTAACAAATTTTTAAAATACAATAATCAAATGAAAATAAAATACTTACTTATTATAAGTACCGGTTTATTTCTTTTTTTGTCTCAAAACAGTAAGGCTCAAATACTCAGTCCAAAATTACAGGAGTATGAAAAAAATAAAGTACAAATTTTTACAGTACAAGAACGAGACAATCTTCATACATGGTTTAATGAAGGTATTGATACTATGGATCTAACCGAGGATAAGAAAGAGGAATATTATAGTATTATTCTATATTACTTTGTAAAAATGGGTCGTCTTGATGATACAGACCATGAAAATTCAAAAAAGGAAATTGAAGAAAAATTAGACAAATTAGTTATTAAACAAGATGCCGAAATAAAGGAAGTTTTATCTGAAGAAAATTATGAAATACATCTTGAAAAATATGGCAATCTATTAAAAAGTATTCGAAATAGGATATCTGAAACTGAATACTAATCTGCTAAATAGAATACTTGATTTTTTTAATATTTCTTTATTATTGACAAATAAAATTCCGCTTTTCTATAAGCTGTCAGAAGTAGAAGTAGATATGCATTGAT
>JAOZVI010000209.1 GCA_029938265.1 Flavobacteriaceae bacterium
CCGACCATCTCCAGCGACCGCTTCTCGTTCCACCACCTGCCCCCGCGCACGGATGCTGAATGGATTGTCGAAACCGCGCCCGATCTTCTCGGCGCATGGACCGAAATCGCCACCGTCCGCGCCGCCGGGCTGCCGAACGATATCACCGCCGGCTACACCCTCGGAACCGACGGCGGCGACCCCGCCCTGCTCACGATCGAACCCACTGTGGCAAGCCCCCAGGGATTCTACCGCCTGAAGGTGCGCTACGGGAATTAGGTTGGGCGGATAAATATTGAGAATCACCCGCCAAGATGTAGAGACCGCCCCGCGCCTGCAGGGCGGTGCTTTGCGCCGCAGGGTTTTAACAGAATAATTATGAATCTTCTTTTGGTTCCACCGGGTTGGGTAAATGCCACCCCGGCAAGCCTCTTGCTGTAGCGGCGTTTCTTAGAAACGTTCGCCGAGCTACCCCCAGCGGCTCTAAGAGCCGCCACTACATGCCCCCTCAAAAACACAGCAAAGATGACGCAGCACCGCCGACCCACCCAACGCCAAAACAAGAAAACCGGATATTATCCATATACGGACGATTTTATATTTTTCCAATATAAGGACTGGCAAACACCCGTGGATTATCGTTTTGTGCTGGGTGATCGGGCAACAGAAGCAAAAAGGGGCGGTAACAGGGAGTATTTAGTACCGTTCGTATTTTATACGACTGCCCGCTCTACATGGCCCTAAGTATGGACCCGATCCCCGACACCATTTTTTTTATCACCGATGGCAGCTGCAACCCGCAGCGGGGTATTGTTTCGTTCCCATAACCATCCGGTCTGGCAAAGGAGACACAATGAGAATGAGAACACGAAATTACTTCATGAAACCGATTTGCCTTGGGGTAGCGGTGCTGTCTTTGGCTCCATTCACTATGTCCAAGGAACAAGTCCAAGAAAAACCAAATATTATTTTCATCATGAGCGATGATCATGCGGCACACGCAGTCAGTGCTTACGGAAGCAAGATTAATAAGACACCCAACATTGATCGACTGGCCAAGGATGGCATGCGATTCGATAACTGTTTTTGCCTTAATAGCATCTGTTCTCCAAGTCGGGCTATTATTCTGACAGGCAAGTACAGTCATATCAACGGCGTTATGGGTAATCGAACCGAATTTGACGGTAGCCAACAAACTTTGCCTAAACTGCTACAGCAAGTTGGTTATCAAACGGCAATCGTGGGAAAATGGCATCTCAAGAGTGCCCCCACCGGTTTTCATTACAGCAATGTGCTGCCAGGACAAGGTGAATACCATAACCCAATTATGATCGAGAACGGGAAGCGTAAGAAAAACGAAGGATACGTTACCGATCTTATTACAGATAGAGCGATCACCTGGCTCAAGAAACAAGAAACCAGCGAATCTCCCTTCTTTCTAATGTTGCACCACAAGGCGCCACATGCCAACTGGGAACCCGATGAGAAGCACATGACGATGTACTCTGAAGAAGATATCCCCTTGCCGGAGACCTTTAACGATGATCATAAGACCCGCACCGCGCAGATCAAAAATCATAGACTGAAGGTCGGACAAAAGCAGTGGGACCTTCATTTTAAACGTTTTGGAAAAATCCCAGAAGGAATGACAGAACAGGAAAAAAGGGAATGGGTATACCAGAAGTATATGAAGAATTACTTGCGCTGCATCGCATCTCTAGATGACAACGTGGGTCGTGTGCTGGATTATCTTGAGGAATCGGGACAGAGCGAGAACACGATCGTAGTTTACACATCGGATCAGGGATTCTTCCTTGGCGATCATGGTTTATACGACAAACGTTTCATGTATGAACATTCATTGCGAATGCCCCTGTTGATCAGATATCCTAAGGAAATAGCGGCAGGCAGCAGCGCTGATTCGATGGTGTCAAACTTGGATTTCGCATCCACCTTTCTGGACTACGCACAGGTCCCAATTCCAAAAGATATTCAAGGTGAAAGCTTCAAAAGCATTGCTCATGGATCCATTCCTGAAGATTGGAAAACGTCCATTTACTACCGGTTCTACGAAGAGTCATTTGGGGTAGGAGAACACGAAGGAATCAGAACGGAACGTTATAAGCTCATTCATTTTCTCTACGGCGACATGGGGTGGGAACTCTATGACCTGAGCAAGGATCCAAATGAACTTAACAATGTTTACAGAACGCCAGAGAACAAGTATCTAATCGAAGACCTCAAAGAGCAGCTCTCTGTTTTAAAAGCGAAATACCAAGTAGAAATGTAATCTTAAATTCGAGTGCTTCTTACACCAAAAGCAGGGAAGCTATTTAATATAGGCCAATAAATAAAAATGAGATTAATTATCACTAGTGTCCGGTAAACATTTCAAAATCTAGACGGCTCGGAAAAACTCCCGCATAGTGCGTTCGACGAAAACCACTATAAACAAGGAGCTTCCGAGCCATGGGATACAAGCCTACCGTTTTCAATCAGCTGTTCAACTTCATTCCGAGACATGGATTTGAAAAATCCGTAAAAACGCATAATGCAGATCGATATGCCAAAAGCTTCAAGGCATGGCACCAGTTCCTTCTACTCCTCTAGCCATTGTCGAGCGTAAGCCGGGGAAGCGCGGGCGCGGTGCTGAAGGGAAGGTATTGGTTCTGATCATTGCAGAGGAAAAAGGGAAAGCTGTTGGACGTATTCGCCTTCGGATAATCGAAGATGCCTCGTCCAAGAGCCTAGAACATGCCGTGCAAGAAACCGTTGAACCGGGTACCAGGGTGAAGACAGATGGCTGGACTGGCTACATCGGGTTGGAAGCCCACGGGTATGAGCACGAGGTCGTTCGAAAAACCGAGGATGTAGGAGACAACCTCCTTCCGTTGTGCCATCGGGTGGCCAGTCTGGCAAAGCGATGGCTGGGCGGTACGCACCAAGGCGCGGTGAGCCATGAGCATCTGGGGTACTACCTTGATGGGTATACGTTCCGCTTCAACAGGAGAACATCCCGATCTCGTGGGATGCTGTTCTATCGCCTGCTACAGAATGCGGTCGTGACGAGAGCCACCCCCTATGAAGATATGGCATTGGGGATTAGAGGTGGAAAAAGGAAGCAACACAAGATATAGGGGGTACCGCACTCAAAGGGATACCCCTTTAAATATTTTTATTGGAGGGGCGGTGGCCTCACCGCCCAGTCGCAGAAGCCTGCGACCCTCCAAATTATTACCGAAAAGTTTTAGTCGATGGTGT
>JAOZVI010000076.1 GCA_029938265.1 Flavobacteriaceae bacterium
AGAAATTTTGTGGTAATTAATTATTAACCCTGTATTAGTGCTTTAATAAAAAATGATCCTGAGTACTCGGAACTGCCTGATACAAAAAAATTAAAAATATGCCAAGATCAGTAAATTCAGTAGCCAAAAGAGCTCGAAGAAAAAAAATATTAAAACAGGCCAAAGGATACTTTGGACGTCGTAAAAATGTTTATACAGTAGCAAAAAATGCTGTAGAAAAAGGGATGCTTTATGCATACCGTGACAGAAAAAATAACAAGAGAAATTTCCGTGCTTTATGGATACAACGTATCAATGCAGGAGCTCGTTTACACGGAATGTCATATTCTCAATTCATGGGCAAATTAAAAGCTAATAATATTGAACTAAATCGTAAAGTACTTGCTGATTTAGCAATGAACAATCCTGAAGCTTTTAAATCAATTGTAGAGAAGATAAAATAAATATTTAATCCTTGCTTATAAATAAAAAATCCCGGTTAAACCGGGATTTTTTTATTACCATTTTATAAATATTATAAAATTTTTGTTCCTGTTATATCAATTGACCCTCCTGAATAAGTAGCAGTGCCAGCCATGATTTTCCTTTTATAATTCATATTAAATGTCACCATTTCTCCTTCAACATTTACTTTGAAAGTTACATTTTTTTTAATGACAACAATTTCCTCAACATCAATCTTATATTCATTGACCATCATGTAACCTGACAGTTTATTGTCCTTATTCACAAAAACAATTTCTCCTTTTTGGTATTGATATGGTGCATCAAGCGCTTCGTAACTCCAGGTTCCGATTAATTTTCTATGCTTTTTAGAACTTTCAATATTGCTAAAAGCAGATACTAATACAAAAGTTAGTACTAGCGAACTCAATAAAACTAATTTTTTCATTTTTTTTAAATTAAATTTATTTATTAGGTTAAACAATCAAATATATTAAAAATAAGCTAACAACAAAACAAATCATATTGTTTCATTAGTTGCTTTTAATTTTTCTGTATTTTCAAAGAGTTTAAGCTCTTCAATAATTTTATGCAAATCGCCATTTATTACATTATTCAGATCGTAAATGGTCAGCCCAATTCTATGTTCAGTAACTCTTCCTTGTGGATAATTATAAGTTCTGATCTTAGCAGATCTATCACCACTGGAAACCAATGTTAATCGCTTAGCTGAATCTTCTTCAAGTTTCTTTTGTAATTCTTGCTCGTATAAACGAGTACGCAAAACTTTAAATGCTTTATCTTTATTTTTGTGCTGAGATTTTTGATCCTGACATTGAGCAACAATACCAGTAGGTTCATGTGTTAATCGTACTGCTGAATAAGTTGTGTTTACTGATTGCCCTCCTGGACCTGATGCGCAAAAATAATCAATACGTACATCACTCATTTTTAGATCAATATCAAACTCTTCAGCTTCAGGCAATACCATAACCGTTGCTGCAGAAGTATGTACCCTTCCTTGTGTTTCAGTTTGAGGAACACGCTGAACACGATGCACTCCCGATTCAAATTTCATGGTACCATAAACATCTTCTCCATTTATACCAAAGATAATTTCTTTAAAACCACCTGAAGTACCTTCACTCAGATCTTCAATTTCAGTTTTCCAACCTTTATCTGAGGCAAATTTTGTGTACATCCTATAAAGATCTCCGGCAAAAATACTCGCTTCATCACCGCCGGTTCCCGCTCTAATTTCTACAATTACATTTTTAGCATCCTCTGGATCTCTCGGAATTAACATAAATTTTAATTCCTCATCAAGTTTAGGTAGTTTTACATTAGCCTCTTCCAATTCTAACTTTGCCATTTCAACCATTTCAGGGTCAGAGCTATCAACAATAATTTCTTTAGCCTCTTGCAAATTATTATATACAGATAAATATTTATCTCCTAAATCAACAAGTGCTTTTAAATCTTTATACTCTTTGTTTAACTTGATATACCTTTTTTGATCTTTAATTATCTCTGGCTGTATGATCAAATCTGCCACTTCATCAAATCTCTGTTTAACTATTCTAATTTTTTCTTTCATCATCAAATTTTAATAAATGCAAATTTAGTGTATTTTTTACAGTAAATATAAAGAGAATAAAAAATGAAATAAAATTTAAAATTTTAAGGATTTTGCAAAAAAAAGAATAGATTTGTGAATTAAATTAATAATCTATTAAAACTAAAACCATGAAAAAAGTACTTTTATTATTTGCAGTTTTTGCTTTGTTTCTTGCCAGCTGTGGTGACAGCAAAAAAGAGGAAGTAAAAAAAGAAGTTGAAAAAACAGTTGAAGAAGTTAAAGAAGTTAAAAGTGATGCAACAATTGCTGCTGAGCAATTAGCTTTAGGTGAAAAATTATTTACTGAAAAAACTTGTACTTCTTGCCATCAAGTAGATGCTAAAGTAGTAGGACCTTCAATTAAAGATATCATAAAAATTTATGACGAGAAAAATGGAAATATTGTTCAATTCCTAAAAGGTAACAGTGCTGCAATTGTAGATACTGATCCTGGACAAGTAGCGATTATGAAAGCTAATTTAGACGGATTTGTTAAAGATCTAACAGGAGATCAGCTTCAAGCCTTATCAGCTTATATGAGAAGTAAATAATATATATTATTTCATAAAAAAAATACCTTTCAAAATTTCGAAAGGTATTTTTTTATATCAACAATTCTATTCCGATCTTTAAAAAATCCATTTGGTGTTAACTCATCAATTGGTATATTATATAATAATTGTTATTATTTCTATTTCTTCGTGTTAATAATTATTACACCATCTTTTCCTTTTTCACCATATTTTTTAATAGCATTTTCGCCTTTTAAAACATTAATGCTTTCAATTTCTTCAGGTGAGATCGATTCCATTTTTTCTTTCGATATTTCCTTACCATCTAAAATAAATAAAGGATCTTTACCTGATTTTGTATGAAATATTACCTTCTCATTATTATTTGATACATTTATATCAGCTTCAGTTTCAAGTATGATTACATTTCCATTATCTTTTGATTCACTCACACTTTTTAGTATCATTTTATGAGTTCCATGATTATCTTCATCTATTTCAATAATCTCAATATTCTTCAATTTTGTAGTATCACCATCTGTAGAAACCCAAATATTTGATGTATTACCATCTTTTTTAATTTTGATCACATGTTTTTCAATATTACCATTATCATCATCTGAAATAAATACGAATCCATCTCCTTTTTGTTTGATGACTTTGGTGCTGTCTCCGGAAATAAAGATCATATTATGACCACCGTCTTTTTCGATAACTACTTTTTTATAATCACCACTATTTATTGAACTAAAAATTCTGAAATCACCTTTATTTCCAGAATTATATACTAGAGAATTACCAAAATAATCATCCGATACATTCCCCAAACTTAGTTCACCATTAGTGTTATTATATCTTATTTGTATTGACTGAATAGGTTTTGAACTATTTTGAGATAAATTACCCGAATTTCCGGACTTGGTTTTAACATCTATCTTAATAGCAATTATTTCACCGTTGTTATTATATTTTAATTTGCTGTATTTAAAAGTAACATCGTTCTTTGCCAGCCGGCTTTTCAAACTTTTAAGATCGTTTTTTTGAAAATCTTTTGTGATTATTTCAACTTCATAATCTGACTGAATTTCAATTGTTTTTAGTTTTTTTTGTTGTGCAATAACTTTTGTATTAAAAGTGAAAATAAAAGTAATTAATACGGGTATGATCAATGCAAATTTAAAGTGCATTAGCTTTCTAGAACGATTTTTTTGTAACATGTTTATGCGTTTTTTAATTAATGAATTGTAAAAATTTGAAGTCAATGCCAGGCGATATTCCGGCGTTGATGTTTTTAATAATAAATATTGATAACTCTTTTTTTCTTTACTTAAATATTGGGCTTTCTCATCAGCAATAAATTCAAGATTTTTTTGTGCCTCTCTATTGTACAGCCATGTAAATGGGTTAAACCAAAATACAATCGCAAAAATTTGAGAAAAAATGATATCAATGCTATGAAACTGATTGACATGGATCTTTTCGTGGGTTAAAATTTGATTTATTTCATTTTTAGAATAATTATTTTCATTATATGAGATATAATTAAAGATAGAAAAAGGTGCTATGTTTTTATGGATTTTTATAATATGATATTTTCCTTGTTTTATTTTATGTTGTGAAAACAAAAACCAAAGCAATGAACTCAATTGAGCTAAAAATCTAAGTGTAAAGAACAATACTCCAATAAAATAGATAAAGATTATTATCTGATCCAAATTTAATGTTGGATCTTGTATAACCAGATTAGATTGGATTTGCTTTAAATTTTTTGGAATTAAAAAAGTTTCAGTAGTTATATATTTTGGAATAATGATAAATGGAATTATTAAAGCAATAAAGTATCCAACTAAAAAATAAAATCTTATCGATTGAAAAAAAGTTTCTTTTTGTAAAAAGATCTTATAAAAAACGAAAAAGATAATTATAATTGCAGATGCCTTTATATAATATTCCATAATTATTTTTTTGAATTACTTTCAATAATTTTAATGATTTCTTTTAACTCTTCAATACTTATTTTCTCTTCTTTTGCAAAAAAGGAAACAACATTTTTATATGAATTTTCAAAATAATTTTGAATTGTTTTTTGCATATACTTTTTTCTATACTCTTCTTTTGAAATATTTGGATAGTATTGATGTGTATTACCAAATACATAGTGTTTGATAAAACCTTTCTCTTCCATATTTCGAATAACCGTTGAAATTGTATTGTAATGAGGTTTTGGATTTGGTAAAGCTGCAACTACTTCTTTTACATAAGCTTTTTTTAAATTCCAGAGAATTTGTAATAATTCTTCTTCTTTATTTGTAAGTTTTTCCATTTTAATATTTCAAAAAACAAACTTAACTATAAAAATAGTTATTAAACTAAAAAAACAGTTATTTAACAAATATTTAATATTCCTTTACTTTTTACTTTAGATTTCCACTACGTATTAAATTCATCTATATTTGTAAAAAACCATACATGGATTATATTCAATTAATTGCTGGATTTGTTTTCTTGATCCTGGGAGGGCATTGGTTATTAAAAGCAGCAGTTGCATTATCATTACGACTCTTAATACCTAAGATTGTAATTGGAATGACGGTAGTATCTTTTGCTACTTCGATGCCAGAATTACTCGTTAGTTTAAATTCTGCTTTAGAAGGACATGCTGATATCGCTTTAGGAAATGTAATTGGTTCAAATATTGCAAATTTAGGACTTGTATTAGGTGTAGTAACTATTTTATCAACAATAACCGTAGAAAAAAGTTTCTATAGAACCGATTGGCCTGTAATGATGTTAGCTTCGGTTGTTTTTTATTTATTTATAATATTTGATGGGGTTTTGCAACGATATGAAGGTCTAATAATGTTTTTAATGTTAGTCGTTTTTTTGGTTTATTTGTTAAAATTCCAAAAACCCGCTGTAGTTGATGAAATGCCAGAAGATGATGTTGAGTTACCAATGTATTTAACGCTTATTTTCTTATTAATTGGAGGAATTGGTTTGTGGGGAGGATCCGAGTTATTAATTAAAGGTGCTGTTAGTTTAGCAACCCGGTTTAATGTTGAAGAAAGAATTATAAGTGTAACTATTATTTCAATTGGCACTAGTGTTCCTGAATTAGCTGCATCGGTAATTGCTGTTATTAAAAAAGAAAAAGCTATTTCACTTGGAAACTTATTGGGCTCAAATGTGTTTAATATTTTTGCGGTTTTAGGCATTACTTCAATGGTTACACCAATAAAAGTTCATGATGAAGGGTTGTTAACAAACGATATTATTTGGATGCTTGTTTTTGCAATTATGATCTTTCCATTGGTTTTTGCTCCCGTTAGGATGAAGTTAAGCTGGAAAGAAGGACTTATTCTTTTGATAACTTATTCAGTATTTATAACGCTTATGTTATAATTCAATAGATTCTAATAATCAATATATTTTTTTATTAGCTATTAAAAATATAGGGTATAATATTAATTTTAGAATAAAAAAACCAAATATACCCTAAAAAAATAGGGGTATTGTATTGTTATTCTTTAAATTATTATATTTTTGTAGCTTAAATTTAAAAAAAATAAATATGTCTACTTTTCGATTTCATGCTTTAAAAGAAACCCTAAAACGCGAGCCGCTTCCATTTGAAGAGACAACGAACCGTTCGGTAATATTTGGTAAAAACGTTTTTAATGAAAAAACGATGCGCCAGTATTTAACAAAAGATGCCTACAAAGGTGTTATGAGTGCCATGGATAAAGGTATCAAGATTGATAGAAATATTGCAGATCAGGTTGCCAGCTCTATGAAGGATTGGGCACTAAAAAAAAATGTTACACATTATACACATTGGTTTCAACCTTTAACAGGTGGCACAGCCGAAAAACACGATTCATTTTTTGAGCCTATTGGAGAAGGAAGTGCTATTGAGAGCTTTGGAGGTAGTCAATTAGTACAACAAGAACCGGATGCTTCAAGTTTTCCAAGTGGAGGAATAAGAAATACTTTTGAAGCACGTGGTTATACAGCCTGGGATCCAACTTCACCTGCATTTATCTATGGTACAACTTTATGTATCCCAACCATTTTTGTGTCGTATACAGGTGAAGCATTAGATAATAAAACGCCTCTTTTAAGAGCACTACAAGCTATTGACAAACACGCTACCGCTGTAGTCAAATATTTTGATAAAAATGTTACAAAAGTAAATGCTAATTTAGGTTGGGAGCAAGAATATTTTTTAATTGATAAAGCCTTAGTAGCTACCCGACCTGATATTATAATGACAGGAAGAACCCTATTGGGTCATGCACCTGCAAAAGGACAACAATTAGATGATCATTATTTTGGCAGTATTCCCAGAAGAACTCTAAATTTTATGCGAGAATTAGAATATGAAAGTATGCTGCTGGGTATTCCTGTAACAACACGTCATAATGAAGTTGCTCCAAACCAATTTGAATTAGCACCTATGTTTGAAGAGACTAATTTAGCAGTTGATCATAATTCATTATTAATGGATATCATGACAAAAATTGCTTCTAAGCATAATTTTAGAGTATTATTTCATGAAAAACCTTTTGCCGGAATCAACGGTTCGGGCAAACACAATAACTGGTCATTGGCTACTGATACAGGTGTGAATTTATTAAGTCCAGGGAAGACTCCTATGCGCAATTTACAATTTTTAACATTTTTTGTCAATACAATAAAAGCTATTCATGTATATGAAGAGTTAATGCGTGCCGGTATAGCTTCTGCAAATAACGATCATCGTTTAGGTGCAAATGAGGCACCACCAGCAATTATTTCAATTTTCATTGGTAAACAACTAACAAATGTTCTTAAAGAACTTGAAAATGTAACTGATGGTAAACTATCCCCAGAAGAAAAAACAGATCTAAAACTAAATGTAGTTGGTAAAATTCCAGAAATTTTATTGGATAATACCGATAGAAACAGAACCTCACCATTTGCTTTTACAGGTAATAAATTTGAGTTTAGAGCCGTTGGTTCACAAGCTAATTGTGCAAATCCGATGACAGTTTTAAATACTATTATGGCCAAACAATTAAAAGAATTTAAAATTGAGGTTGATAAATTGATTGCCAATAAAGATCTAAAAAAAGATGAAGCTATTTTTAATGTTCTACGTGAATATATTAAAGAATCTAAAGACATATTATTTGAAGGAAATGGTTACGGTAAAGAATGGGAAATTGAAGCAGCTAAAAGAGGTTTAAGTAATCACAAATCTACTCCTGATGCTATCAGACCAAAAGTAGGTAAAAAAGCTATTGATTTATATAAGGAGTTGGAAGTTATGAATGAAAAGGAAATTATAGCGCGTCATGAGATCGAGTTAGAAGAATATGCAATGAAAATTCAAATAGAAGGTAGAGTTTTAGGTGATATCGCTTTAAATCATATTATTCCTACAGCAGTAAACTATCAAAACAAACTCATTAAAAATGTTACCGGTCTAAAAAACGTTTTTAGCAAAGATTTTGAATCTATTGCTAAAGATCAAATGGATCTAATTAAGAAAATATCGAATCATATTTCAGGTATTAATAATAAAGTTACTTTAATGGTTAACGAGCGAAAAAAAGCCAATGTCATGGAAGATCCTGAAGAAAAAGCCAATGCTTACTGCAATAAAGTAAAACCTTATTTTGATGAAATAAGATATCATTGTGATAAATTGGAAATGATGATTGATGATGAATTATGGCCTTTGACAAAATATCGTGAAATGCTTTTTACAAGATAAATTGATCTATAATCAAATATTTTTAAAATGAGAGGCCTTTTCCTCTCATTTTTAATTTTAATAATCTTGCTATTTCTGAAAATTCAATTAAACATGTATTGTATATTTGTGCTCTTAAAAATAAATTGAGATTGAATTCATTTGTCACCATTTATAAAAAAATATCATGGTTTGATAATAATATTTTATTATCGACTTTAATATTATTTTTTATTATTAATTTAAATGCTCAATCATTAGGTGAGGATGAATCTTTTATTACCGAATTAACGCAAAAAGAAAGCTCAAGAAGCAAACAAAACATTTTTGCTCAAGTAAAATTTGATTATGGAGGTATTCTTCCTACAGTTAAAGATAAGGGAATTGAGAAATACTATGGCTTAGATCTAAGAGTTGCATGGCAAAAAAAGGAAAATGATGTATATTCAACTCTTTACAAAGCGCCAAAATTTGGTTTAGGATTTTACTCAGGTTCTTTTGACAATAATGCTTTTGGTGAACCAAATGGACTTTATGGTTTTGTTGAAGTACCGATCTTTAATCAAAGAAAAAAAATAAATTGGATATATAGCATTGGATTAGGATTAGCATTTAATTTTAATTATTATGATCCGGATGAAAATCCGTCAAATGAATTAATTGGCTCAAACAAAAATGTTTATATAGCTTTTTCATTAGAAGGAAGATATAATATTACTGAAAATTGGGTAGCCGGTCTAGGTTTTGGCATGAAACACTTTTCAAATGGACGGCTTACATTACCAAATAGAGGTATTAATTTATTACCCTTAACAGTTACGACCGAGTATAATTTTGGAGATAATTATACAGATATTAAAAAAGGAAAACTTCAAACATTTAAACCCTTTAATATTTTTAATATTTATGGAGCTGCCGGTTATAAAAACTTTGAATATGGTAAGGCAAAATATTTCAAATCTACTTTTGGAATCAGTTTTTTAAGACAATTCAAATATAAATTCCGATATGGTTTAGGTTCTGAAATTTTTTATACGGCAGGTTCTTTAGATAGAGTTGTTAAAGATAAAAGTGATTTTAATAAATTATTTAGTTATGGAATTGCTGCTCAATGGGAATGGCTTTTAACCGAAAGAATGTACATACCGCTAAATTTTGGAATTCATTTAAATCACAATAAAGAAAACTTTGAACAATTACTATATCAAAGAGTTGGTTTTGGGTATTTATTAGGCAAACATAAAAATATTATTTTAGCTGTTAATTTAAAAGTTACTGAATTTCATGCAGATTATGTTGAATGGACAATAGGATATTCATTTAAAAAAGATAAAAATAAGTACGAATTAATTTTTTGATCTTACGATAATAATCAGTCTGATTGATAATTACTGCAATAAAAAACCCAAAATTTTCTAATATCTCTATCTCCTTTTTTAATTATTATTGGTTCTAATTGTTCTACCTTTTGAAAAAAATCAGACAACTCCGGTTTTAATTCTCTTTTATCATAGTTTTTAAACCGTGAATCAGAATCAATAAATATAGCATCCTTTCCATTTAAAGTAGAAAGATCATCTCCCAGATAATCAAAATGCTTGGCGTGTAAACCGATAATATTTTGAGCATATATCTTTTCATCCAAATAAAAGTTTAACACAGCTGAAGTTTTGTAATTATCTGCTGAAAAGATAAAAGTGTCAGGATATTCTTTTTGTAATTTTTGGGTCTCTGTTGCTAGTTCTTCCCATCCTACCCATGTGTCGTCACTCTTAATTGGAACAAGGTAGAATAATACTTGTAAACTGACTAGTACGTGAATAACAATTGATATAATTACTTGAATTTTTAAAAGTTTTTTAGAAAAAAATATGCCAGCTAAGATAATTCCTGTGATATATGAAGGCATCATCCAATTGAGTTTTACCCAGTATATAAAGGTCAACGAAAAGAATCCTACAAAAGTTGGTATAAAAAAAGCGAGTAAGAACAAAATTTTATCTGAAGGTAAATTGAATTTAATTACTATTTTTTTAAGATACTTAAGTGTTAAAACTACAATTACTAAAAAGAGAACAGGTAATAATAGCAACAATTGATGTCCTACTGCCCCGAAGAAATTTGTTGGGCTAATTTTAAATTCAGAAATTTCACCTGTTCTATTTGACGATTGAAATAAAAATGATACGAAATCATGTTGGTAATTCCACCAAAAAACAGGAAAAGTTACCAAAGCACCAATGATCATTGATGTCCAAAGCCACGGTGATAGAAGAAGTTTTCGATATTTATTTGAAAAAATCAAAAAACCGATAAGTCCAATTTGAAGGAATAAGGCAGTATATTTACTATCAAATGCAAGTCCCATCGTAATTCCAGCCCATATCCAATAGATCTTTTTATCTTCAAAGATAGCTTTGTATAAAAATATTAAAGCGAGTGTCCAAAATAATAAAAGCGGAACATCAGGAGTAGAATTAAATGACAAAATTGAAATAAAAATACTTGTTCCGATAAGAACAATTGCATTTTGTAATTTTTGTGCTGATAAAAAATATGATGCTAACTTATAGAAACTTAAAAGTGTAAAAGAAGTAATAACGAAATCAGCGAGTTTAAGTGTAAAAACAGATTTCCCAAAAACAGCAGTAAATATTCTTAAAATATAACCGATCATACCCGGATGATCAAAATATGAAAGTGATAAATTCTCTCCGTAAAAATGATAATAAGCATCCTGAGGCATTAAACCCATAAAAGGTAATAGCAGAAATCGGAATAATTGAAATGCCAATACCAAACTGATACCCGGGTATTTTTTTATATAATATTGTATTTTAATCATTCTTGTGTAATATCCTATATCTTTTTAACTTATTAAAAACCTTTAAT
>JAOZVI010000210.1 GCA_029938265.1 Flavobacteriaceae bacterium
GATTGTAAATAGTATTTTGATATTTTTCATTTTATAAATTGTTTGGATTAATAAAAACATACCCCAATTGCTCTAATACATCTGCTTCATTATAAAAAGTATAACTCTTGATGATCTTATTGTTTTCAATCTGGTAAACCGTATTTGCCCAAATAGTTACTTCCTTTTTATCTTTTTTGTAAACGATTTTTAATTCTGCCCAGTTAGAGACCCATTCTCCTTTATTTTCTCCATCCGGCACATTTACTGCTATTACTCTTGATTTGCTATAATGAATACTTTCATAAAGATTTTCTACATTTTCTTTCCAGTTTTTAATAGCTCCTTTTTTATCAATATTATCGTTTACAGAAGGTCCAAATCCTTCATAATTTTCAGCAAGTAGAGATTCCATAGTTGCAGTATCATTGTTTTCTACAGCTTTAACATATTTTTCTATAAGTACTTTATTATGCTCAGAAGTTTTATCAATTGTATTACAACTAGACAAGACTATTAACAATATCAGAATTAATCCTATTTTTTTCATATTTCAAATTTATGAATTATTTATGCTATTAAAAAAATATGTTAACCACTCCTAAGAATGGTTAACATTTATTAATTTTATTATGTTTACTCTACTTCTACGATAACTTTATTAATCTTACCCGTAAAATTTGTTTCGGTTGGTCCATAGCCAATTCCTTCAGCAACTGGAGTTTGATTGTCTAAACCAACATCCGCTGTTTCATCAGCTGAAAAAATGTTAGGTTGTGTTTTTTCTATACGACCATCAGCAATTGCTTTATCATTAACATAGATAATCATTTTACCTCCTTTACCAAGTCCATCACCATCATAAACAAAATCAAATTTAACTTTTACAGGTCCTTCCTTTAATTGATCTTTTCCAGAAATTACATATCTTTCCAAACCAAGGAAATTATAAGTAAATTCTGGTTTACCTTCTCGTAAATAAGCTGACCATCCACCAACACGACCGCCTTGTGATAAGATAACTCCTTTTGCACCTCCTTTTGGAATTACAAGATCTGCGTTAACAGAAAAAGATTTATTCTTAATATTCATAAAAGTATTTTCCATCATACCTTCCATGCCTTCATATAAAGTCAACGATTTTCTATCTCCTAATAAATCAGGACGACCTGCAAGTTCTGCATTAGTTCTTTCAATAGTTCTGTCATCAATTGGTAAAACATGATATTTTTGTGCTTGCCACATAAACAGACTTTCCATCTCTTTTAATTTTTCAGGATATTTAGCAGCCAAATTATTAGTTAAGCTAAAATCTTGATCTACATGATAAAGATCCCATACATCTGATTCTAATGGACGTAAATTGTCAGTTTCCCATGGTGCACGGTGTATAGTACGTGCAAACCAGCCATTATTATAAATGGCTCTGTTACCAAACATTTCAAAATATTGAATGGTGTGACGTTCTGCTGCTTTAGCATTATTAAATGTATAAGCCATACTCGTACCTTCAATTGGAGTTTGTGGAACTCCATTTACAACTTTCGGTTCTGGTAATCCGGCAATTTCTAAAACGGTAGGAGCTATATCAATAACATGTGAAAACTGTGTGCGAATTCCATTTCTTTCTTTAATACCTTTTGGATAATGTATGATCATCCCATTTCTCGTTCCACCAAAATCGGATGCAACCTGTTTTGTCCATTTAAATGGTGCATCAAAAGCAACAGCCCAGCCTGCAGCCATATGCGGAAATGTATTTTCCAATCCCCAATCATCTATCAAAGGAATAAGGTCTTCCACTTTTTCTTCAACACCGTTAAAGTAGGTCATTTCATTATACATACCAACAAAACCACCTTCGGCACTTGTGCCATTATCACCAGCAATAAAAATAAATAAGGTATTATCCAATTCACCAATATCCTTAATGGCGTCCATCAATCTACCTACCTCATAATCTGTCATCTCCATAAAACCGGCAAACACCTCGGCCTGACGGGCAAATAATTTTTTTTCGTCTTTGGATAGCTTTTTCCAATCTTTAAGATCTTTTGGTTTTGGAGGAAGGTTCGTGTTTTCTGGAATAATTCCCATTGACTTCATTTTCTTAACAGTACCCTCTCTTATTGCATCCCAACCTTTGTCAAATTTACCTTTGTATTTATCTGACCATTCTTTGGAAACATGATGAGGAGCATGAACGGCACCGGTAGCAAAATACACAAAGAAAGGCTTGTCTGGTGTCATAGATTGTTGTGCTTTCACCCAGTTGATTGCCTGATTTGTCATATCTGTAGTAAAATGATAATTCTCCATTTTTGGTGGATTAACTTTTTTTAATCCATCATAAATTAGCGGAGCCCATTGATCGGTTTCTCCACCAATAAAACCATAGAATTTATCAAATCCCTGATGGGTAGGCCAACGATCAAAAGGACCCGAGACACTGGTTTCCCAAGCAGCAGTTTCATGCCATTTTCCAAATGCTGCAGTACTATAACCGTTCAATCTTAACATTTCAGCCAATGGAGCAACACTGTTTGGAAGTGCTCCGGTATTACCTGGATAAGCAGTTGCAGTTTCCATAATAGAACCTGTATTTGTAGTATGATGATTTCTACCTGTTTTAAGTGCCATACGTGTTGGTGAGCAAAGTGCAGTAGTATGGAAATTATTATAACGCAATCCATTACTGGCAAGCTTATCCATGGTTGGTGTTTGTATTGGCCCTCCATAAGTTGATGTAGCTCCAAACCCTAAATCATCTATTAAAATAATAACTACATTGGGTGCATCTTTAGGTGTTGTTACATTAAAAGGAACAGGTGGTTTAGTGTTCCGTACATCTAACTCTGTATAAGTTTGAGGTTCCGGACCCACTACTGGGAGTATTTCCCGATTGATATTTTCTTGTGCTGTTACATTTGAAAAACCAATAATGGCTACAAAAATAGTAAGAATTAATTTCTGTATTTTCATATATACTTGTTTTAAATATTATTAAAGATATTATTATTAGGTAATGACTAAAGTAAAATTTATTTAAAACCCATGTGTTTCACGAGATTATAAATAAATTTATTTTTTTCTAAATTATTTAGAACATTTCTGTTTTGAATTTTTGTCCACCCACTGATGCTTCATACATTAAGCCACCTATCGCATGTGTATATACAAGCATACCATCTTTGTATTCTGCATCCAGTGAAACACCTGACTTTAATGCTACTGCAGATACCTGTGC
>JAOZVI010000211.1 GCA_029938265.1 Flavobacteriaceae bacterium
AACCTTGACTGACGATACCAAAAACCGGAGTGCTACCGTTACACCATGGGTCAATAAAATTGAAATATTAATTTTATATTTTCAATGCTTAACTGTTAGGTTTAAGCAGGCGCAAATCTAATACAAAGTTTTATTTTTACAAAACAGTTTTTTTGTTTTTTTTCTTGTCAATTATTAATAAATCCGCATACCTGAATATATTTCAATAACAATTTGAATTTATTTAGTAAATTCGCCACAGTTTTAAATCGTATATATGCTTTCTTTTGATTATAAAAAATACAACAATATTCTAGGCTGGATTGTTTTTCTAATAGCTTTAATTACCTATACACTAACACTTGAGCCAACCGTAAGTTACTGGGATTGTGGAGAATATATTTCAACATCAGTAAAATTAGAAGTTGGCCACCCACCTGGGGCTCCATTATATCAAATGCTTGGTGCGTTTTTTGCCATGTTTACTTCTGATATATCGCAAATTGCTAAAATGGTAAATTTTATGTCGGCTTTAGCCAGTGCATTTACCATCTTATTTTTATTCTGGACCATAACCGATCTTGCAAAAAAACTTGTTATAAAAACTTCTAAAGAGCTTACAACAGCAAGTTCAATAGCTATTTTAGGTAGTGGTTTGGTTGGTGCTTTGGCTTATACATTTTCTGATAGTTTTTGGTTTAGCGCTGTAGAAGCTGAAGTTTATGCAATGTCATCATTTTTAATGGCGATCTTATTTTGGCTTGGATTGCGCTGGGAAGCAGAAATGGATCAACCCAGAGGTAATAAATGGCTGTTACTCATCAGTTTTATTGTAGGATTATCTTTTGGAGTTCATATATTATCATTACTGGTAATTCCTTCAATTGTTTTTATCTATATCTACAAAAAACGCCCCACCTTAACTACTGTACAATTTTTATTGGCCAATGTTATCTCTGTTCTGGTTTTGGCCTTTGTTTTTAAATTTTTATTCCCTTTTACCTTAAGATTTTTTAGTGCTTCTGAACTGTTTTTTATCAATTCTGTAGGTTTACCCTTTAACTCCGGAAGTATTATCGCAGGTTTAATATTGGTTGTAATATTCTATTTTACATTAAAATATACACGCAAAAAGAACTATTACACTACAAATTTAATTATTTTATCAGTATTGTTTATTATGATCGGGTTTTCTTCATGGTTAATGCTACCAATTCGCGCTAACGCAAATACTACCATAAATGAAAATAATCCTTCGAGCGCTCGCGAATTATTGGCTTATTACAATCGTGAACAATATGGAGATGCCAATGTTTTTTATGGTTCGTATTACTCTGAAACAGGAGAAAGGGATAAAAATAAACCGCACAGAGATTCCAAACCCAAATATGAAAAAGATGAGAAAGCCGGAAAATATATCATTGTAAATAATTACAAAGACGAATTGCCAAATTACTCAAACAAACATAAAGGGTTTATTCCCAGAATGGTTGACCCTACACCCAGCGTAGTACAAAATTACAAGGCTATTGCCGGAATACCTCAACGCAGTAAACGCCGACCTACTTTTGGTGAAAATTTAAATTTTATGCTTTCGTACCAGTTTGGTTATATGTATGGCAGGTATTTTATGTGGAATTTTGTAGGTAAACAGGATGATATTCAAGGTAATTTAGACAATCATGGTAACTGGCTTAGTGGAATCAGTTTTATTGATAATTTTAGATTGGGTTCTCAAAAAAACTTACCTGATGACGTATTAGAAAACAAGGGTAGAAATACCTATTATTTTTTACCGTTGATCTTAGGACTTATAGGAATCTTATTCCATCTGAAAAATGATAAAAATGATTTTTATCTCTTATTCCTATTCTTTGCCTTTACCGGTTTAGCAATTATTTTTTATACCAATCCAAAACCTTTTGAACCACGCGAACGCGATTATGCAGTTGTTGGTTCTTTTTATGTTTTTGCTATCTGGATCGGATTTGGCATATTGGCATTATTCGAACAGTTTAAAAATAAATTCAAACCCAAACCTCTTGCTATAACATTAACCGTTGTTGGCTTACTGGCTATACCAACACTAATGGCAAAAGAAAATTGGGATGATCACGATCGCTCCGGTAGATTTGCAACATACAACAATGCAAAATCCTATCTTGATTCTTGTCAGGAAAACGCCATTATGTTTACAATAGGTGATAATGATACTTTTCCGCTATGGTATATGCAGGAAGTTGAAGATTACAGAACCGATATCAAATTGATAAACACCAGCTTATTTGCAAAAGACTGGTATATAGATCAACAAAAAAGAAAAACTTATTTGGCTGATCCAATACCATCGCAACTAACACATGATGATTATAAGGAAGGCTCTTTAGATGTGGCTTACCACTACCCTTATCCTTTCCCTCAATTTAAAGATTCAATAGTTGATATTAAATTTTTTATGAGATGGATTGCCAGTAAAGATAGCAGAACTTTTATTGATTTTGAAGAGAATGGGCATCCTGAAAAAGTTTATCCAACCAATAAAATTCGTTTAACGGTTGACAAAGAAGCTGTTTTAAAAAATGGTATTGTTGATCAAAAAGATGCAGATTCAATTGTACCCTATATTGATATTACAGTTAGTGAAGCAGCCCTGACAAAAAACCGTATTTTAATGTTGGATATCTTAGCCAATAACAATTGGGAAAGACCAATTTATTTTACCGGTGGTGCACAAGCTGCCGAAGAATATATCTGGCTAAAAGATTATTTACAATTAGATGGTTTGGCCTATAAATTTGTACCGATAAAAACACCCATTAAAAATTCTAACTTTATGGATATGGGTAGAATTAACACTGAATCTATGTACAAACATGTAAAAGAATGGACATGGAAGAATTCAAATGGGAATATTTATGTAGATCCTGAAACAAGAAAAAATGGTATCTCTTTTAGAAATAGTTTAGGAAGGTTAGCAGATGAGTTTATTAAAGAAGGTGATTTTGCTAAAGCTGAAGAAATGCTTGATCTTTCAGTTGATAAAATGCCTATTGATCAATATGGTTATTATCGTTTGATCATTGGATATATTGAATCTTATTACAAGATTGATAAACCTGAAAAAGCAAGAGTTATTGTTGATTATCTGGTCAATAATTTTCAAGAAAGCATCTCCTATTACAGCAGCGTAAGTTCACTTGAATTAACGCAAAATTTTAGTGATCTTGAAGGTACTTTAGATCTATA
>JAOZVI010000212.1 GCA_029938265.1 Flavobacteriaceae bacterium
ACACACCATCACAACCAAGTCTGTAACGGCCATCATAAGTGATTATTTTAGATTTTCCTGTTTTAAAAACTGAAGCGGATTGCTTTAAGATCTCTTTTTCAACACATCCACCGCTTACTGCTCCAAACATATTTCCATTTTCAGTAATCAACATCCTAACTCCCGGTCTTCTATAAGATGAACCATCTAAAGAAACTACAGATGCCATTACTGATCTTAATCCAAGATCTTTTGCATTTTTAAATTCCTGAATTAGTATTTTAAACTCGTGGATCATTTTTTTTGATATTATTAATACCGTTCAGAAAAAAATTAAATAAATGATGTTAAACCTCAGGGCAAGCCCTGAACCAATTATAGGAATCGACCCAAGGGTCGAGGTATTAACCTTGATCCCGCTAAAAAAAGCGGGGTTAGTTCAACTAATATTTTGAGTTCGTTTTTAAACTCCTCAAAATTGAGTTTCACTAATAAACCTTAATGAAATCAATTAATAATCTAACCAAATATTTCTTTATTTTCGATAAATGGTTGTTTTGTTAATCTAATTCCGGTTGCTGCCTTTATTGCGTTGGCCAAAGCTGGACCTGCAGGCGGCAGAGTTGGTTCTCCTAAGCCTGTTGGCGCTATATCATTTTTAATAAAAAATGATTCAATTATTGGTGTTTCTTTCATTCTTATCAATCGATAAGTATCAAAATTGACTGATTGTGGCACGCCATTGGTAAAATTAAAATCTCCATACATAGCATGACCTATACCATCTATTACACCACCTTCTACTTGATTCATAGCCCCTAAAGGATTTACAACAATACCACAATCTATAGCACAAGTTACTTTTTTAACTACAGGTATACCATTTTCCATTTCAACATCAGCAACTTCAGCTACATGAGAATTATGACAATAATAAGCAGAAAACCCTTGATAAACACCTGCTTTTGTTTTACCCCAATTAGATCTTTTAACAACTTCATTGATAACGTCTTCCATTCGTTCAGCTGAATATTGAATTCTAACATCAGTAGTGCCTTTAACTTTTTGAAGCAGATCTAACCTAAGTTGTACCTTATCTACTTCTAATGTTTCTGCTAATTCATCAAAAAAACTTTGTTCGGCAAAAGCCAGAAAATTAGTATATGGAGCTCTCCATGCTCCCGTTGTGATATTGCTTTTATAATTAGCAACATCAACCTGGTAATTATCTATTGCACCTGCCGGAAAAAAATTAGGAATAAGGCCATACATATTGCCATTGATCGCTGCTTCTTTTAAATGATAACCTACAACTTTTTTATCCTTAATGGCAGCACTTATTCTGTATTTTATTGCAGGTCTGTAAATTCCGTCAGTCATATCATCTTCTCTTGAAAAAATTACCAAAACAGGTTTTTTAGCAATACTTGATATTTCAGCAGCTTCTAAAGCAAAATCACCATATAATCTTCTACCAAAGCCTCCGCCCATCCTTGTCATTTCCAGAGAGATATCTTTAAAATCTCTGTTTAATTTTTTTGCAATTCTTTCAGCAGTTCCTTTTGGAGTTTGAATAGGTCCTGCCAACTTAACTTTTTCATCGGTCACATCAGCAAAAAAATTCATGGGTTCAAGGCAATTGTGCGGTAAAAAAGGTGATTCATAAGTTCGCTCCAATACTTGATCAGCATTGGCAAAAACTTTTTTTATATTTCCATCTGAACGTAAAGTCTTAAATTTTTTACCATCTAACAGATCTAAAAGTATTTTATCATGATCTTCTGAACTTTCTAACTTAGTATCCTCTTCCCATATAGCATTCAAGGCTTTTTTAGCTCTCATTGCTTCCCAAGTACTATTTGCCAATACGGCAATTTTATCACCAAATTTAATAATATCAACTACACCTTCTTTTGATCTTGCAATAGAATCATCATAATCTTTTAATTTTTGGCCAAAAGCCGGAGGCCTAAGTACAGAAACATAAAGCATTCCTTCTTTTTTATAATCCAAACCAAATAGAGGTTTACCGGTAATTATCTCGTCAATATCTACGTTTTGAATATCCTGTCCAATTATTTTATAATCTTTAGGTTCTTTTAATTGAACATCTTTGGGGACTTCAAGCACTGCAGCTTCAACGGCAATTTCTCCATATCCTAATTTATCACCTTTGCTATTGGTTATAATTCCTTCTTCAACAGTGCATTCAGCAGCATCAACTCCCCATTTTATTGCAGCAGCATTGATCAACATTTGTCGTGCAGTTGCTCCGGTTTGACGTAAAGGATCCCAACCATGCCTGATAGATTGACTTCCTCCGGCAACTTGCCTCTCAAATACATCAGTATCTAAATCACCTTGTACAACGTGTACATTATCCCAGGCTACATCCAATTCTTCAGCAATGATCATTGGCATTGAAGTTTTAACACCCTGTCCAATTTCAGGATTTGGTGCAAAAATCGTAACAATACCATTATCTGCAATTTTAATAAATCCATTGAAATCTTTAAAATTTAAATTTGAGATATCAATATCTTTAGGTAGTTCAACATCTGGTTTACAGGCTGAAAAGAAATTAAATCCAATGATCATTCCTCCTCCTGTTAATGCAGAAACTTTTAAAAAAGATCTTCTGTCAATTGTATTCTTCTTTGCAGTCATTTTTTAAATATTAGGATTTAACTTAATTTTTTTGCGGCTTTTTCTACTGCTACTTCAATACGATTATAGGAAGCACACCTGCAAATATTTTCATGCATAGCTTCTCTAATCTCCTCCCGACTAGGATTCGGATTTTTTATCAGAAATGCTGATGCAGTCATGATCTGACCTGCCTGACAATAACCACATTGGGGTACATCAATTTCTTTCCAAGCTTCTTGTACCGGATGACTACCATCCTCTGACAAACCTTCAATGGTGGTAATAGATTTTCCCTCAGCCAATGAGACCGTTAACAAACAACTTTTAGTAGGTGTTCCATCCAAATGTATGGTACAGGCACCACATTGACCGATACCACATCCAAATTTGGTTCCAAGAAGATTAAGATGATCGCGCAATACCCATAATAAGGGTGTGTCAGGACTTACTTCTACAGTATAAGGAGTGTTATTAACCATTAGATTATATTTTGCCATATTTATAAAATTTTAAAATTTATTCAATAGATAAATAAAACCTATTTCCTGCAATATAATCAAAAAAAAACCTCGAAACAAGTTCGAGGTTCTGGTTCT
>JAOZVI010000015.1 GCA_029938265.1 Flavobacteriaceae bacterium
TTTATCAATTCTTTATCCAAATGCGTATTGATCATTTGTATTATTTTTTCATTTCCATAACTCAATTCCTCACGCAAAGTTGAAGAAGTTAATTTTACGATCAATAGATCGTTTTTTAATACTACCGTATCAGTATAGCTCATAACACCTTTACCCATTACAGTCTTCCATGCATCTTTTACGGCTATTTGATCAATACCCTTTTGTAATCTGTTTTTTTGTAACAGATCTTGTATGATATCTTTTATGCTAAAGGTTTCGTTTTCTCGTTTTGACATTTTTAATTTTAACTGATCTTACAATTTTATTATAATTGAAACATTTTATAATCCAAATTTACTTTTTTAATGATACTTTCTGCACGCTCAGCATGGGTATCTGTTATAAAAATTTGTCCAAAATTCTTATCATTTACCAGATTGATTAAATGGCTTACCCTGTTCTCATCCAGTTTATCAAAAATATCATCTAAAAGTAAAATTGGGGTAATATCTGACTGTTGTTTTACAAAATCAAATTGTGCTAATTTTAAAGCAATTAAAAAAGATTTTTGCTGACCTTGAGAGCCATTTTTCTTAATTTGGTGACCATTTAAATTAAAAATCAGATCATCTTTGTGTACACCTACACTTGTGTATTGCAAAATTCTATCTCTTTCTAAATTCTCAATAAGTATTTTTTGAAAATCATTTGAATTTAATTGAGATCTGTACTTTAATTCGACACTTTCTTCAATCGTATTTTCAATAAAATTACCTATGATCTGCTTGTATCTTCTTTGAAATATAGGAATAAATTCTGATAAAAATTCTTTGCGCTTTTCAAATATTATTTCTCCTAAACTTACCAATTGCTCATCATAGACATCAATATTTGTTTGATCAAAAGTACGATTGGCTGCAAAATATTTTAATAATGAATTTCGCTGCGCCAGGACTTTGTTATAGTTGATTAAAAATTGTAAATATTCTTTATCGTATAAGGAGATAATGCTATCCATAAACTTTCTTCGCATATCGCTGCCTTCAATAATAAGATTTGTATCTGAAGGTGAAATAATTACAACCGGGAGTAAACCAAAATGATCCGATAATTTATCATACTCTTTACCATTTCTTTTGATCAATTTTTTATTTCCTCTTTTCAAGCTACAACTGATAAGCTCCTCACGTTTGTTTTTCTGAAAATTCCCCTCAATTACAAAAAAATCTGTGTTGTATTGAATATTTTGCGAGGCTACCGAATTAAAATATCCTTTTGTATAAGATAAATGATAAATAGCATCCAAAACATTGGTTTTTCCTACACCATTATTCCCAACAAAACAATTAATTTTCTCATCAAAACTAAAAGATTTTGAAGCAAAATTCTTGTAATTAACCAATGTTAATTCTTTTATAAACATAAAATGATCGCAATTTTATATTTTGAAAGTTAAATTATTTGAAAACAATTTCTTGCTTTATACATTCAACTATTTGATTTACTTTAATTTACAAATCATATCAAATTTGTAATTAATCAAATACAAAAAAACAAAATTTAAGTGTAATTTCATCGCTAGTTTTCAATAAAAATTATATTTTTGCGCAATTAATAAATAAAAAGATGGCCACATATAAAAAAAGAGGAAATAAAGCTCATAAAAAAATTAATATTGAAGAACAAAGCACAACTGCTGAAGTTTTTAAAACCTTAGATGACACTGCATCAAAATCAGAGCAATGGGTAGAAAAAAATCAAAGACCAATATTTATAGGCTTAATTATAATTACACTTATCATTCTAGGTTATTTAGCTTATAATAAATATATCGCTGAACCTAAAGAAAAAGAAGCAGCAGATGAATTGGCTTTTCCGAAAGAATACTTTGAACAAGCACAAAATACCACAGTTGCAGTTGACTCATTATATAGTTTGGCAATTAATGGTGCAGATGGCAAATATGGACTTGTCGATATAGTAGATAATTACGGAAGTACAAAAGCAGGAAATTTAGCAAAATACATGAGCGGAATTTCGTATTTAAAATTAGGTGAGTATGACAATGCCATTAAATACTTAAGTGATTTTTCATCAGATGATGAAATTATTGGTGCTCTGGCAAAAGGTAATATTGGTGATGCTTTCGCTGAAATTAATCAACCTGAAGACGCTTTAAAATATTATTTAGAAGCAGCTAATTTTAAAGATAATGATTTTTCAACACCTTTATATTTATTCAAAGCAGGGAATACCGCAATGGATCTTAAGAAATACAAAAAAGCTTTAGAATATTATACTAAAATAAAAGATAACTATTCAAAATCTGAAGAAGCTAAAGAAATTGATATTTATATTCAAAGAGCTAAAATAGCAGCAGAATAAAAGCCAAATTTTATGGCAACATCAAACTTATCAGCATACGATACCAAATCAATCCCAAATGCGAAAGACTTTCGATTTGGGATTGTTGTTTCTGAATGGAATCCTGATATTACTAAAAATCTTCACAAAGGTGCTTTTGAAACACTTTTAGATCACGGAACTAAAAAAGAAAATATCATAACACTTGATGTTCCCGGTAGTTTTGAATTGATTTACGGATGCAAACATCTTATCAAAACGCATAAATTAGATGCCATAATTGCCATTGGCAATGTTATTCAAGGTGAAACTCGTCATTTTGATTATGTATGTGAGGCAGTCTCTCAAGGTATTAAAGATATTAATTTGCAATATAATGTACCAACTATTTTTTGTGTTCTAACTGATAATAACAAACAACAATCAATTGATAGATCAGGCGGGAAACATGGTAATAAAGGTATAGAATCAGCTATTGCTGCAATAAAAATGGCAGCTATCAAATAATTTTTTTGATCTAACAAATCAATTCTTTAAAGTATCTATTCCAATATCGTTTTAACAAAACTTTATTTGATAACCTTTACATATTTTATATCTTTGTATTTATCGATTTAATTTCGTTTTCTTATGGTTGGAAATTTTTTTAAACCTCGTGCACATTACGTTTACAATTACAAACCTCGTTATTATGACGAGCGTAAAGAACGTATTGAAAATTTAAAAAAGAAATACGAAAAAAAAGATTCTGATGTTAACATTCCAAAAATAAGTATCAATAAAGATAATCTAAGACAAGATTGGGCGAAGCATAAAATAAGTACAAACAATAGAAATACAAATATCAGACTAGCCGTAATAATTGCAATCCTTGTTGGAATAGTTGCCTATATCTTTGAACTACATAAATTATTTTGATGCCGGATATCATTCAATTACTTCCTGATAATGTGGCCAATCAAATTGCTGCCGGAGAAGTTGTTCAACGACCTGCTTCTGTTGTTAAAGAATTATTAGAAAATGCCGTTGATGCAAAGGCAACTGACATTAAATTGATAGTTGTAAATGCCGGCCGTAGTTTAATTCAAGTAATTGATAATGGTGTAGGTATGAGCCAAACTGATGCCCGAATGTCTTTTGAACGTCACGCGACTTCAAAAATTAGAACCGCCGATGACCTTTTTAATTTATTTAGCAATGGCTTTCGTGGTGAAGCACTTGCCTCAATAGCTGCAATATCACATGTTACATTAAAAACCAAACAAGAAAACCAGGAGCTTGGCACTCAAATTCAAATAAATGGCGGTGAAATTATTTCCCAAGAAATGATTTCAAAATCAACCGGTACCAGTATCGAGGTGAAAAATTTATTTTATAATATCCCTGCAAGGAGAAATTTTTTAAAATCAAATACTGTTGAAACCCGTCATATTATTGATGCTTTTCAACGTGTTGCTCTAACTTATCCCAGGATAAGCTTCTCTTTAATTCACAATGACAATGAAATTTTCAGGCTACCTGCTGGAAAATTAAAATTAGAAAAAGGTAATTTGAAACAACGGATCGTTAATGTTTTTGGTAAAAAAATTAATGAAAAATTAGTACCTATTCATGAAGAAACCGAAATTTTAAGAATTGAAGGGTTTATTGCCAAACCAAATTACGCTAAGAAAAAACGAGGGGAACAGTTTTTTTTTGTAAATGAAAGGTTTATTAAAAGTCCGTATTTACACCATGCCATTTTAAATGGGTTTGAAAATTTAATACCTCATGGTTATCACCCATCCTATTTTTTATATTTAACAGTTCCTCCTAAAAGCATTGACATTAATATCCACCCTACCAAAACTGAAGTCAAATTTGATAACGAAAAGGACCTCTATGCAATTATTCGTTCTACAATAAAACATAGTTTGGGGCAATACAATGTAGCGCCAGTTTTAGATTTTGAAAAAAACCCTTCACTAGATACACCGTATGAATATAAAAACAAAGATGTTGATTCGCCATTGGTACATGTAGACCCTGATTTTAATCCTTTTGAAAATGAGGATCGTACTAAAATTTTTCATCAAAAAAAAGATTTTAAACCAAGCTGGGAATCACTATATGCCAATATTGATAATAATGAAAAAGATGATACTTCTCTAAACCTTTTTGATAATGATCTTGAAAATAAGAGCAATACAACTTTTCAAATACATCAAAAATATATTTTAAGTACTATAAAATCGGGAATTGTATTAATTGATCAAAATGCTGCTCATCAACGAATATTATATGAGGAGTTTTTAAAAAAAATAACCGTTATCGGCATTGGAAGTCAACAATTATTATTTCCTAAGGAGTTCTCTGTTAACAAAAATGATGTCCAGATTATTATAGATCTTAAACCTGATCTTGAAAGTGCCGGATTTCAATTTGATATTTCAAAAAATGAAATAATTTCTGTAAAAGCAATTCCTGCTTCATTAAAAGAAGATCAAATCATCGATCTTTTTGAGATGCTGATCGATAATATTAAAAATGAAGTTCCTAATAGTAATTTTAGTCAATTTGATAGTATCGCAAAAAGTCTGGCAAAAAGTACTGCCATTAAAAAAGGAACAAAACTTTCAATAAAAGAACAAGAAGAAATTGTAAATAATCTATTTTTGTGCAAAGAACCAAATTTTTCACCTTTTGGTAAAAAATCTTTTATTACAATTACAACAAAAGAATTAGAAGATAAATTCAATTTTTAATAACTCACTATGGGAAAAATTACCGATGCTGTTAAACATTTAATTATTATAAATGTTGTTTTTTTTGCTGCCAATTCATTTTTAGGTGTTGACCTTAATAATTGGTTGGCACTTTATTTTCCAAAAAATGACCATTTTGGGGTTTGGCAAATTGTTACCCATATGTTTATGCACGGTAGCTTTATGCACATACTTTTTAATATGTATGCACTCTGGGCTTTTGGCTCGCCACTTGAACAGATGTGGGGAAGAAATAAATTTTTATTCTTCTATTTCTCGGCAGGTATAGGTGCAGGATTAATCTATACAGCTGTTAATTATTTTCAGTATAACAATATTCATGAGGACTTAATAAATATAGGATTAACAAATGATGCCATTCAAAATATATTAGTTTCAGGCCAATATGATAGTAGTATTTTAGATCATATTACTGAAAAACGTTTAGGTGAATTTTATCAAATCTACCATACACCTGCAGTTGGTGCTTCAGGTGCAATTTATGGCGTATTAGTTGCCTTTGGCATGTCGTTTCCAAATGCAAAACTAGCTTTGATCTTTTTCCCTGTTCCAATTGCAGCAAAATATTTTATACCAGTTTTAATAGCATTAGATTTATTTTCTGGTGTTACAGGCTTTTCATTATTTGGTGGAGGAATTGCACACTTTGCTCATGTTGGTGGTGCATTAATTGGTTTCTTAATGATGCAATATTGGAAAAAGAATCAGTTTAATGATAACAGGTGGAATTAACATTTTCAAATCAGAAATAATAAGTGGATTTTAAGTTTCAAGATATTAAATTAAAATTTGACAATGCCAGCGTTGTATTGAAAATTATCTACATTACGGCTGCTGTTTTTATTTTTACCTTTTTAATAAACTCGATCTCTTTCCTTTTTAAAAGTGAAGGAAATTTTATGATTGAGTGGTTTGGACTCTCACCTCATTTTAATCAGTTTATCACAAAACCCTGGACCATTATCAGCTATGGATTTTTACATGAAGGTTTTTTTCATATCTTATTTAATCTATTGATCTTATATTATTTCGGTAATCTTTTTTTAAATTTCTTTAACGAAAAACAATTGCTTACTTACTACTTTTTTGGTATTATTTTTGGCGGAATTGTTTTCATGCTAAGCTATAATTACTTGCCAGCATTACAAACAAAAAAAGCAGTTTTGGTTGGCGCTTCAGCCGGTGTTACAGCAGTTTTGGTTGGTATTGCTACTCGTATTCCCAATTACATACTTCGCTTTCAATTTATTGGAAATGTCAAATTGAAGATCATTGCAATTATTATTGTAGTACTTGATGTTATTCAAATTCCTAGTGGAAATGCAGGTGGTCACTTAGCTCATTTGGGTGGCGCTTTAACAGGTTTTTTATTATCAAATAATTTTAACAGCGGGACAGATTTTATCAATTGGACAGAACAATTATTTAAACCAAAAAAACAAAAACCTTTTAAAACCGTTTATAAGAATAAAAAAACTGCCAATCCTAAAGTACGTAAAACTGATGAACAACAAAGAAAAATTGATTCAATTTTAGATAAGATCAGTAAATCTGGATATGAAGCTTTAAGCAAAGAAGATAAAGACTTTTTGTTTAAAATAAGAAAAAATTAATAGTAATTTAATGAAAAACCTTTCATTTATAAATAAAATAATATTTTTTATCAATAACATTTTTGCTCTGTTATTTTTAGCTTCATTCGCCATACCTTTTATTTCCCCAAAAACACTTCCAGTCTTATCTGTATTGAGCTTAGCAGTTCCTTTATTGTTATTTATACATATCCTTTTTATCATTTATTGGTGGTTGGCGGGTGTTAAAAAACAATTTCTGCTTTCAGCCTTTTGTATTTTATTGGCCATATTTTTTTCTAATTTCCCTTATAAATTCAGCGAAAGAAATATAATTAGCGGCAATAGTTTTTCAATTATGAATTATAATGTGCGTCTTTTTAACAAATATCAATGGATTGAAGATGATAATATCCCTCAAAAAATATCTGATCTCATCAAACAGAATGATCCGGATATCTTAACCTTACAAGAATTATATCCTTCTACTGAAATCGATATTAACTATCCTTATAAATTCATCGATTTTAAAGGTGATAATAAAATTTTCGGACAAGCAATTTTTTCAAAATTTGAAATTATCAATAAGGGTTCATTAGATTTTAATGATACCGATAACAATGCCATTTTTATTGATATTTTAAAAGGAAGTGATACTATACGCATATATAATCTGCATTTAGAGTCGTTGGGCATAAAACCAAATAAAGATTTCTTAGGTGAAAAAGATTCTGAAAAAATGATAAAACGCCTTAGTAATTCTTTTGTCAAACAACAAGAACAAGTTGAAAAATTCAATATTCATAAAGACAAATGTAAATATAAAATTATTATAAGTGGTGATTTTAATAATACTGCATATTCATGGGCTTATCGCGAAATAAAGGGTAATTTAACAGATACTTTTTTGGTGTCGGGAAAAGGTTTTGGAAAGACCTATGATTTTAATAAATACCCACTGAGAATTGATTTTTTATTGGTGGATAAATATTTTAAGGTCAACCAACATGAAAATTTTGATGTTAAATATTCCGATCATTTTCCAGTCTTAGCGAAAATTAGTCATTAAATTTATTTACAAACCCTTTTTGTCTCAAAAACTTAAACAAACCCAACATTAATTCGTGTCTGTTTTTCATACTTCAAATCCATAATCTCTTTCTACTTTACAGATTCTGACCTTATATGCTTTATACCACTTTTCTTTTCCTTTTTTTTGAGCTAACAAATGTTCGTTATTTAATTTCCAATCTCTAATTGCTTCCATGCTATCCCAATAAGAAACTGTAATTCCAATTTCTTCTCTAGCAGATTCAATTCCTAAGAAACCTTTTGATTTTTTAGCTAAGGCTATCATTCTTTCAGAAGTTATTGAATAATTACGATTTTCTTCAGTTCGGATCGATGTGAAAATCACAGCAAAATATGGCGGTTTTGGACTTGTTGCTATCATAAATAATATTGTATTTTTGCAAACGCTAAAGATACATTAATGCATAAAGATAAAAAAGTCGCTTTTTACACTTTGGGTTGTAAGTTAAATTTTTCTGAAACTTCAACCATAGCTCGCAATTTTCAAAATGAAGGTTTTGAACGTGTAAACTTTGAAGATAAAGCTGATATATACGTGATCAATACCTGTTCAGTTACTGATAATGCCGATAAGCGTTTTAAAACGGTCGTAAGATCTGCTTTAAAACAGAATGAGAATGCCTTTTTAATTGCCATTGGATGTTATGCACAATTAAAACCAGAAGAATTGGCTAAAGTAGATGGTGTTGATATGGTTTTGGGAGCTTCTGAAAAATTTAAAGTAACAAGTTACATCAATGATCTAAGCAAAAATGAAATTAGCGAAATTCACGCATGTGAAATTAAAAAAGCAGATTTTTACGTAAGCTCTTACTCTTATGGCGATCGTACTCGTGCTTTTCTAAAAGTACAGGATGGTTGTGATTATAAATGTACTTTTTGTACAATTCCGCTTGCACGAGGTATTTCAAGAAGTGATACTTTAGAAAAAATCATTCAAAATGCTAAAGAAATTTCAAAAAAAGGCATCAAAGAGATCGTACTTACAGGTGTAAATATTGGAGATTACGGTAAAGGAGAATTTGGCAATAAAAAACACGAGCACACCTTTTTAGACCTGATAAAAGCATTAGATCAGGTAAATGATATTGAAAGGTTTAGAATTTCTTCAATTGAACCAAATCTTTTAAAAGATAAAACCATTGATTTTGTTTCTACATCTAAAAGTTTTGTTCCTCATTTTCATATTCCACTTCAAAGTGGCAGCAATGAATTGCTAAAATTAATGAAAAGAAGATACCAGCGAGAACTTTATACAGATCGTGTAAATCATATTAAAGAGAAAATGCCAAATGCATGTATTGGTGTTGATGTAATAGTAGGGTTTCCTGGTGAAACTGATGAATTATTTTTAGAAACATACCATTTTTTAAATGAATTAGATATTGCTTACTTGCATGTTTTTAAATATTCTGAACGTCCAAATACTAAAGCCATTGAAATGGAAGGTATTGTGCCTCAAAATATCAGAAACAAACGGAGTAAGATGTTGCGTGGACTTTCTGTTAAAAAAAGAAGGGCATTCTATGAGAGTCAGCTTGGGAACACATTGACAGTTTTATTTGAAAGTGAGAACAAAGATGGTTTTATGTATGGTTTTACTGAGAACTATGTAAAAATAAAAACACCTCACAAATTTGAACTTGAAAACTCATTAAAAAAGGTTAAATTATTAACCATTGATGAAAATGGATTTATTACATTTGATTGGATCAAAGAACCTTTATTTGTCTAAACTTTTTTCTATGGAACAGTATTATACTTCGGCAATATTAATTTTTACTTCCTTTTTTACGTTGATCAATCCTTTGGGAACTATGCCCATATTTATGACGATGACATCAACGCTAAGCAATGAAAAAAGAAAGAAAACAGCAAAAAAAGCAAGTATTGTCGCTTTTTTCACCATTATTGCCTTTGCTTTTTCAGGTCAGATATTATTTCAGTTTTTTGGCATTTCAGTTGATAGTTTTAGAATTGTGGGTGGTGTGATATTTTTTGCCATGGGTTGGGACATGTTACAAGCCAGATTAGGTAAGATTAAACACACAGATGATGAAGGAAAAATTGATGCTTATATTGAAGATATATCTATTACTCCACTTGCAATACCAATGATTTGCGGACCAGGAGCTATTACAAATGCAATAATTTTAATGGAAGATGCTGAAACTATAATTCAAAAAATATTATTGATTGCAGTAATTGCTATAGTTTTATTAATAACCTATTTTATTTTAGTTGGGTCAAGTAAAATTACAGAAAAACTAGGTGAGACCGGCAACAAAGTAATGATGCGTTTAATGGGGTTAATTGTAATGGTAATTGCTGTAGAATTTTTCTTCAGCGGTTTAAAACCTATTGTTATGTCGATGATAAATGCTCAATAAAATTCATAAAATACCAGTTTATTTTATACCGGGCTTAGCTACCGGAACCCGCATTTTTGATTACATTAAACTTCCTGAAAATATTTTTGAAATTTATTTTTTAGAATGGCTGACACCTAATTCAAATGATGAAAATTTAGAAGATTATGCCAAAAGAATGAGTAAAAATATTATTCACCAAAATCCGATTTTGGTAGGTGTTTCTTTTGGAGGAATTTTAGCACAGGAAATTAGTAAAATTATTCCTGTAAAAAAGATAATTTTAATTTCAAGCATTAAACATCAAAATGAAATGCCAAAACGTTTAAACTGGGTATTTAAAACACATTTTTACAGATTATTTCCTTCTAGGACAATTTCAAAAATAAATAAAGATTCGAAATATGCTATTAACGATTCATTAAAAAAGAAAGTTCATCTAATTGACAAATACTTACAGGCAAAAGATGAAAAATACTTAAATTGGGCAATATTTAATGTTTTGAATTGGAAACAAGATATATATTTAGAAAATTTAATTCACATCCACGGAAGTGATGATATTGTTTTTCCTATTAAATATATAAAAAATTGTATAATTATTGAAGGAGGAAAGCATGAAATGATCTTAACAAAATCCAAAAAAATTAGTGCTATTTTACAAAAAGTAATTTTAAACGATGAAGGTTGAACAAACAAATTTTTCTGATCTATTAGTTCTGACACCTCAAATTTTCACTGATGAAAGAGGTTATTTTATAGAAACTTATAACCGTGAAAAAATAAATAAAATATGTGGCACTAATTTTGTGCAAGATAATGAGTCGCTATCAAACAAAGGAATTTTAAGAGGTTTACATTTTCAAAGACCTCCGTTTGCACAGGCAAAATTAATAAGAGTAATTGTTGGAAGTATTTTAGATATAGCTGTTGATCTGCGAAAAGGATCAGCTACATACGGTGACCATTTTAGTTTTATTATTTCTGATAAAAATAAAAAGCAATTATTCATCCCAATTGGTTTTGCACATGGTTTTTTAAGTTTAGAAAACAATACAATTATCAATTATAAATGTTCAGAATATTACAATAAAGACTCTGAAGATTCGTTGATTTGGAACGATAAGAACTTGTCAATAGAATGGGGAGTAAATAATCCTATTCTAACTGATAAAGATAAGAATGCGAATAATTTTATTAATTTTGAAAGTCCCTTTTAACATATAAATAGTTTAATCATGAATAGAGCTTCCCGTTTTTTTGCAGTTTCTGGTTTGATAATCACTGCATTCCTTTTTATCAATGCCGATATGTCAAACAAGAAAAATAATGAGAATGATCCCAAAAAAAATACAAGTGATTTTTATGAAGTGAAGGCTTTAAAAATTCCTGCAAACTTAAAGTTTTCCGGTGAAAAAGTTCCTACAAATAAAAGTGATATTAAAGAAAGAATTGACCGTGAATTATTGGTAAATACTTATTGGCAATCAAACGGTTTGCTTTTTTTTAAAAGAGCCAATAAATATTTTCCTATTATTGAACCAATATTAAAAAAACACAAGATCCCGGATGATTTTAAATATCTGGCATTAATAGAAAGTGGTTTACAAAATGTGACTTCTCCTGCTGGAGCCAAAGGTTTTTGGCAATTAATGCCTAAAACAGCCAAAGAATACGGTTTAGAGGTCAATGCCAATGTTGATGAACGTTATAATTTAGAAAAATCAACTGAAGCTGCTTGTCAATATATTTTAGATGCTCATGAGAAATTTGGAAATTGGACACTCACTGCAGCTGCTTATAATGCGGGGATGGCTGGAATTTCTAGGAAAATTGAACAACAAAAAGTGGCTGATTACTACGACCTATTATTAAATGACGAAACCTCCAGATATTTACCAAGGATAGTTGCTGTTAAAGAAATTTTAAACAATCCAAAAAAATATGGTTTTATTTTTGATGAAGAAGATCTGTATTCTTTAGTTCCAACTCATTCTATAAAAATTGATACAGCAATTACAAATTTAGCAACATTTGCCAATACTCAAGGAATTAACTACAAAGTATTAAAAATTCATAACCCTTGGTTACGAGAAAATAAATTGAATAATAAGTCAAGAAAACTGTATCAAATCAAAATACAAGATTAATTTTAGATAGTTCTTTAACTTAAAAAAACTAAATTTTTGTGAATCTGGTGGTCTAATAGGAATTCAAACTTGTGCTGATTGGAATATCAATACACAATTTATTGAAACTGTTTGGGAAGACAACAAATAATTAATATTTACAGGCTTAAAGACATTTCTACTTCCCAATTGGCTTTAGCTTCAATAATATTTTTAAAATAGTAAACTTTTTCAGGTTGAATTTTCTTTAAATAGTTTCCAGTATCCCATTTTTTATTTTTATTCTCGTCGTATAAAATCCTCACTTTATAACGAGAAGGTGCAATATTATTAAATCTAATTACATGGGCATTTTCTGCATAGTATTTAACGGTAACTTCTCCTCTATCATTGATCAGATCAACAATAATTGGATATGATTCAATTTTATTTAATGTCAAAAAAATTGAACTATAGTTAGATGGCCTTTTGGTTGAGAATGCCAAATTTAAAGTGTCGTTCTTAACATCAAAAAAATCTTCAACAGCACCGGGTAATAATTGCATAGTGTACTTTGAGTCATATTTTTTTTCAAAATTAAAAAATAATATATTTTTACTTTTATTTAAATTATAAGTATAGGTCACTTTGATTGAGTCCTTATCTAAAAAATTTATTTTTGTACTATCTACCTTTAACATAGGCGTATTACTCAATAAATTTAAAGTATCTCTTAAATTAAGAGTGCCTTTTACTCCAAAATTAAGTTTTAAAGAATCAATTTTATCTTCTCTTAATTTTACTCTTACACTATCAATAAAATCTTTGTTTTTAATTATAAAGTTTATGGAATCATTTTCATATCCTCTGTACCAATAATTCAATGTGTCTTTTTTCTTTTCAAAATTCGAAAATGATTTATAATTACTATCTATTGTTAAATAAGGTTTTACTTTTAAACTATCGGCGTTTCCTTCATAACCAAATAAAATATGGCCTTTGGCAATTTCTTTAGGTTTACTCGGCAAACGAAAAGGTAAAATCTCGTTAAATAAAACCATATCATAGATCGAATCTGTAGGAACAGAAATAATATGAGGAATAAACCCTATTTTATCTCCTTTAGGATTATACTTATAATTTTTACTCGCATCATTTAAAGCAATTAAGGCATAGTTCCCTGCTTTTATATTAGTAATCTCGTAATTAACACTATCTTTTAACGCCCCAACATACATAGGTTTTTCATGATATATGATGGAATCATTATATTCCTCATCAAAAGGATATAACAATATCACTATATTTTCATCAGGTATATATTCAAATGCATCTTTGATGGTACCTGAAACCTGCAAAGAATCAATATAGTCTCCTGTTGAAAAAATATACTTAAAATTATCTAAAATATTTCCTTCAGTGTTGTCTATAATACTCTGACCAAAATTAAATGTATAAGTAGTATTTTCTTGTAAAGTATCTTGAATTTTAATTGAAATGAATTTACTCGGCGTACCCTGAGGTACAATAACGGGTGGGTATTTTAATGGAGGTGAAATGATCAGTTGTGAACTTATATCTTTTAATTTGATATATTCATCAAAGTAAATTTTTATTTCATCATCCTCAAAATGTATACTGCCAAATTCAGGTTTTGCTTTTACCATTATTGGTTTATCTTCATCTTTCTCCCCTCCGGTTGGTCTTCCTCTTCTTGCACAACTCGAAACCGTAATGATTAAGATCAATAAAAATAATAAACGAATATGCATAAATTATAATTTATTACAAATTAACAACTAATTTTGAGTTTAATAAATTTTTTATGGAGTATAAGCCATAGTTGCTAAACTTATTCTTACTGAAGGGATTTCTTTCAGTGCCAAACAACAAGCTTCAATCGTCGCACCGGTTGTTATGATATCGTCTATAAGTAAAACATGCTTATTTTGTATTTTATTTTTATCAGATAATCCAAAAATACCTTCAATACTTTGAATTCTTTCTTCCTTTTGTTTGATAGTTTGTGTTTTTGCATAAGTTTTTCTTAACAAGACATCATCAATAAAAGGTATTTGTAATTTTTCTGATAAACTTTTTCCAAATTTAGTTACTTGATTATAACCTCTTTGTCTTAATTTTTTAGAATGTAAAGGAACCGGAATTATACAATCAACCTCATCAAAACGCTTTGATTGAACCATATTATCTCCTAACCAATTTCCAATAAAATTGCCAATTTTCTCATTGTCTCTGTATTTAAGCTCGTGAATTAGTTTTTGAACATTCCCTTTTTTATAAAAATAAAACAAAGATGTAGCTGCTTGTAAATTAACTCTACCATAAAAAGAGGTTTCAACAATATTATTTTTTTCAAAACAAAAATTTGTCAAAGGCAGATCATGCCTGCAAAAAACACAAACTGGATATTCTCCATCCGACAAAGTTTTTTCACAAATTACACATTGCTCAGGAAAAAAAATATGCACCAAATCCTTAATATAAGAATACATAAAAATTTTAATTTTGGTAAATTTAAATAACTTTAAAAAAAAATCAGAATTTATTCATAAAATTGCACAATATTTTTAAAAATACACGTTATATAAGTTACGATTAATCAAAATGTCATAATTATGGAAGAAAACACAAAAACTTCAAACAACAAATTCTTAATAATAGCATTAACGGCTTTGCTATTCTTGCTGATAGGGTATACTTTTTATCTAAGTAAAGATCATAAAGAAGCTTTACAATTTTTACAGGATGAAAAAGAGCAAATCATCGGCAATCTAACTGCAATGGAAGAAAAATACGATATTGCCATTGCAAAAAATACAAGTCTATCTGATTCTTTAACACATGAAAAAGAAAAGATCATAGCTTTTAAAGATTCTGTGATCAACCTAAAGAAAGCCAATTCTTCAGTTTTAAGAAGATACAGATATCAAGTATCTAATTTGCAGGCAACCAATGAAAGATTGATCAACGAAGTTGATTCGTTAAAAATGATATCAAATGTGCTTATTGATGAAAAAGATAGTATTACCAGTCAACTGGAAGTTCAAACCATCTATAATGATACTTTAACTGCCATTAATAAAAAACTGTCAGAAAAAGTTGCGATTGGTAGTGCTCTAAATATAAAAGATGTTAATGTTACAGCTTTAAAAATGCGTTCTAACGGAAAATATACTGAAACCAATAAAGCACAAAAAACGGATGCTATTAAAGTTGAGTTTCGATTAATGGAAAACGAAATAGCAACTCCCGGAGATAAAGAGGCTTATATTATTTTACAAAAACCAAATGGTGCGGTTATTAACGCAAAAGGAACATTTACTTTAGAAGATGAAACCGAAATAAAATATACTGATCAAACTATGATAAATTACGAAAACGCCGAGTTAGATGTAGTTTTATTTGTAGAAAGAAAAGGTGACAAATACGAAAAAGGGACCTATCAAGTAAAAGTCTATGTAGAAGGTAGATTGGTAGGTGTTACTAAACTTGAATTAGGTGATTCATTTTTAGGTTTATAATTATTTATTTATTTTTATTTTTAGAAAAAGCTGTCTTACAAGACAGCTTTTTTTATTTATATTTAATTTAAACCTAACATCACTAAATAATTTATATATTTTTGTAAAATGAAGAATAAAGAAGATAAATTTAAGAAAGTAATATCTCATGCTAAAGAATACGGATATATCTTTCAATCAAGTGAAATATATGATGGATTAAGTGCTGTTTATGATTATGGACAAAACGGTGTTGAACTCAAAAAGAATATCCGTGATTATTGGTGGAAAGCCATGATTCAAATGCATGAAAATATTGTTGGTATAGATACTGCAATTTTTATGCATCCAACAACCTGGAAAGCTTCTGGGCACGTTGATGCTTTTAATGATCCATTGATCGACAATAAAGATTCTAAAAAACGTTACCGTGCCGATGTTCTTATTGAAGATTATACCGAAAAATTAAATCTTAAAGCAAAAAAAGAAATTACCAAAGCTGCAAAACGTTTTGGCGATGCTTTTAATGAGCAAGAGTTTGTAAGCACAAACCCTCGTGTTATAAAATATCTAAGCAAACGTGATGAAGTTTTAAAACGTATGGGAAGTTCTTTAGAAAATGGAGATCTTACAGATGTAAAGGCTTTAATTGAAGAATTGGAAATTGCCTGCCCTGTTTCAGGTTCTAGGAATTGGACAGATGTTAAACAATTTAATTTGATGTTTGGTACTAGATTGGGCGCAACAGCCGAGTCTGCAATGGAATTATTTTTAAGACCCGAGACCGCTCAAGGTATTTTTGTAAACTTTGCAAATGTTCAAAAAACAGGTAGAATGAAAATTCCATTTGGCATTGCACAAACCGGTAAAGCTTTTAGAAATGAGATCGTTGCTAGACAATTTATTTTTAGAATGCGAGAATTTGAACAAATGGAAATGCAATTTTTCGTACGTCCTGGTGAAGAACTCAAATGGTATGAATATTGGAAAGAGAAACGATTAAACTGGCACTTATCACTTGGTATTGATAAAGAAAATTATCGTTTTCACGATCATGAAAAAATGGCGCATTATGCCAATGCTGCTGCTGATATTGAATTTAATTTTCCTTTTGGGTTTAAAGAACTGGAAGGTATTCATTCTCGTACAGATTTTGATCTAAAAGCTCATGAAGAATATTCAGGTAAAAAACTACAATTCTTTGATCATGAAATAAATAAAAGTTATGTTCCTTATGTAATTGAAACTTCTATTGGTTTAGATAGAATGTTTTTAGCTATTTTTTCCTCGGCATTACAAAATGAAACTTTAGATGATGGATCAGAAAGAGTTGTTTTAAAATTACCTGCTGTTTTAGCACCAACAAAAGCTACAGTTTTACCTTTAGTAAAAAAAGATGGTTTACCCGAAATTGCTCGAAAAATAATCAATGATTTAAAATATGATTTCAATGTAAGTTATGATGAAAAGGATGCCATTGGCCGGCGTTATCGCCGTCAGGACGCAGTAGGGACACCATTTTGTATTACCGTTGATCACCAAACAAAAGAAGATGATACAGTAACGATTCGTCATAGAGATACCATGGCACAAGAAAGAGTTGCTATAAAAGATCTGAGAAATATTATTTACAAAGAGGTTTCGGTTGGTGATTGGCTAAAAAAATTAAATAATTGAATTATGGATACTAAAGACAGTGTAGGAAATATTTTAAATGATGGTGATTCAGTTACAATTAATAAAGATCTGAAAATTAAAGGAATGTCAAAAACCTTAAAAAGAGGTTTGAAAATTAAAAACATAAGGTTAACCAATAGTAATCAAGAGGTTGAATGCCGTGTAGGCAAAAGTGTTGTGGTGCTTAAAACTCAATTTTTGAAAAAAGCATAAATATTGTATTTTTCAATATTTTAATTGTAATTCTGATCAATGCAAAAGAATATAAATATTAGAAACAAAAAGGCTCGATTTGAATATGAAATTTTAGATCAGTATACTGCCGGAATCATATTAACCGGTACTGAAATAAAATCTATTCGCGAAAGTAAAGCCCGCATTGCCGAAAGCTTTTGTGAATTTAATGATGAAGGTGAACTTTTTGTAATCAATATGTCTATTGAAGAATACAACAGAGGAAGCTATTACAACCACAAACCAAAAAGTGAACGTAAATTATTACTAACAAAAATAGAACTTAAGAAATTGAGAAAGGAAGTCCAAAATGTAGGACTTACAATTATTCCTTTAAAACTTTTTATTACGGATAAAGGATGGGCAAAATTGCAAATTGCATTATGTAAAGGTAAAAAAATACACGATAAACGTGATACAATAAAAAACAGAGATGCCAAAAAAGATTTGGCTCGAATTAAAAAGAATTTCTAATGGGAATAAAAGACTTTCTAAATTTTATACGGTGGAAAAATATTTTAATGCTTATTTTAATACAGGTATTGGTAAAATATGCATTGTTTCCAAAGTTTGATACCTATATTTTTTTAGATGATTTTCATTTTATCATATTGATCCTATCAACAATTCTTATTGCTGCTTCCGGTTATATCATTAATGACATTTACGATATCAAAGCTGATGCGATTAATAAACCCGAAAAATTATATGTAAGTAATAAAATCAGTTTAAAAAAAGCAAATAACCTATACTTTTTTCTGAATTTTTCAGGTTTGTTACTTGGATTATATCTTTCTTATCACATTAAAAATATTTCCTTTTTTATAGTTTACATTGTTATTTCTTTTCTTTTATATCGATATGCTATCTATTTTAAAAAGAAATTTTTAATAGGTAATTTAATCGTTTCATTTTTAATATTCTTAAGTGTTATTATCATTGCAATATTTGATCTGGTTCCTGCTACGAACGATTACAATCAAAACGAGCAATTGATCGTATTTATACTACTTATTAAGATAGCTTCTTTTGCTTTTATTCTAACTTTATTAAGAGAAATACTGAAAGATATTGAAGATATTGAAGGAGATAAAAAAGTAAATGCTCATACTATTCCCATTTCTTTAGGTATTGAAAAAACAAAATATATCTTAATTTTTATAACCATAGCATTACTTGCAGGTCTTATATTTTTTGCCTCATCTTATTACGGAACCAATAAACTAATTTTTTATTATTTACTAATTCTTGTCGCCTTACCACTACTCTACTTTATGATAAAGATCAGATCTTCAAAGACTAAAGAAAATTATTACAAACTCAGTATTTTATTAAAAATAATTATGTTAACCGGTATTTTATCAATTTTATTATTCTGATATGATCAATGAATTACTAAAAGATAAACATATAATTTTAGCATCCGGTTCACCACGTAGGCAACAATTTTTAAAAGATCTAAACATCGATTTTGAAATAAGAACAAAAGAAATAGATGAAAATTATCCCAATCATCTAAAAGGTACAGAAATTACAGACTATTTAGCGAAATTTAAAGCCAATGCATTTTTAGATGAACTAAAAAATAATGATATTTTAATTACTTCTGATACGATCGTTTGGCTTAACAAAAAAGCATTAGGTAAGCCTAAGAACTTTGAAGAAGCTAAAAATATTTTGTTGCAATTATCTGGCAAAATGCATAAGGTCATTACATCTATTGCGATTAGTGATAATAAGCACCAAACAATAGTAAATGATATTACCAAAGTATACTTTAAAGAATTGACAATACCACAAATTGAGTATTATATAAAAAAATTCAAACCTTATGATAAAGCAGGTAGCTACGGTATTCAAGAATGGATAGGGTTTATTGGAATTGACAAAATTGAAGGAAGTTATTTTAATGTTATGGGATTTCCTACGCATAAATTTTATGAAGCATTGATAAATTTTTAGAATTAACTCATATTAATTCCTATTTTTGTTCTTTTCAAAACAAAAACACTTTATTACAATCATTTAATGAAAAAATATACATATACCGAAAAAAAAGATACACGCTCTGGCTTTGGTGCCGGTTTGGCCGAATTAGGCAGAACCAATGAGAATGTAGTTGCATTATGTGCTGATTTAGTTGGTTCATTAAAAATGGACGAATTTATTAAAGAAAATCCTGAACGGTTTTTTCAGGTAGGTATTGCAGAAGCTAACATGATGGGGATTGCTGCGGGATTAACTATTGGTGGTAAAATACCGTTTACCGGAACTTTTGCCAATTTCTCTACCGGTAGAGTTTATGATCAGATCAGACAATCTATTGCTTACTCTTTTAAAAATGTTAAAATTTGCGCATCTCATGCCGGTTTAACTTTAGGAGAAGATGGTGCTACACACCAAACGTTAGAAGATATTGGTTTGATGAAAATGTTACCCGGAATGGTTGTCATTAATCCTTGTGATTATAACCAAACCAAGGCTGCCACAATTGCTATTGCTGATTATGAGGGACCTGTCTATTTACGCTTTGGACGTCCGGCTGTACCAGTTTTTACACCAAAAGATCAAAAATTTGAAATTGGTAAAGCAATAAAATTTACAGAGGGCAATGATGTAACCATCGTAGCAACAGGCCACTTAGTATGGGAAGCCTTACAAGCCGCAGAACAATTAGAAACTCAAGGTATAAAAGCAGAGGTAATTAATATTCATACGATCAAACCCTTAGATGAAGTAGCTATTTTAAAATCGGTTTCAAAAACTAAATGTATAGTTACAGCAGAAGAACATAATATATTAGGAGGTTTAGGAGAAAGTGTAGCCAGAACACTCACATTAAACAATCCAGTTCCTCAGGAATTTGTTGCAGTTAATGACAAATTTGGTGAATCTGGTACTCCTGCTCAACTTATGGAAAAATACAATTTAAATGATAAAGCTATTATAAAAGCTGTTAAAAAAGTTATTGAAAGAAAATAAGTTAGTACATTTATAAATTCAACCATTAAAAATATAAATTATGAAGAAGTTAATTTTAATTTTATTAGTTTTTGGTGCATTTTCGACTTTGAACGCACAATTTTTAAATTATGGTATCAAAGGCGGTTTAAACTATAATTCAAACGGTAATTTAAGAGATGTTTCCGGATTTGAAGATGATCTAAAGATCAAATCAGAAAATCTAACCGGATACCACATAGGAGTTTTTACTGAAATAAAATTGCCTTTATGGATTTATCTCCGACCTGAATTATTATACACACATACTAAAAGTAGTTATGAAGGCGAACATACTAACTCTGAACTTTCAATTAATAAAATTGATGCACCGATTTTGGTTGGCGCAAGAATACTAAAGATAGGTAGAATATTTGCCGGACCTGTATTTACCTATATGTTTGATACTGATTTTAAAGATACTGATATTTATGATAATGTAAAGAATTTGAGCTCTGATGATTTTGGGGTAGGTGGACAAATTGGAATTGGTGTAGAATTAGGAAAATTTGGTGCTGATATTCGCTGGGAATCTGGCTTTACAGATACTGAAGCACATTTTATTGGTGATCTAACAGATGGTTATGTAGGTTCTTCAACCGATGCTACTATTAGAATTGATACACGTCCACAACAATTTATTGTAAGTGTCTACTATCAATTTAAATAAATTATTATATATTTAAAAAAAACTAAGGAGTATGATTTTTCAGCTCCTTTTTTTTATTAGTATATTTGATTATTCATTTAGGCATCATTATTGGTATAGATTTGTAAATAATCTCTTAAGATATGATTAAACTAATTTTAAAAATATTCAATATGAAAAAATTATTCCTTATTCTCCCAATTATTTCTTTATTATTTGCATCCTGTGTTAGTGAAGTTGGCCCTCCAGGTCCTCCCGGACAAGACGGTATCAATATTTTAGGACAAATATTTGAAGCTCAGGTTAGTTTTAATTCTGGAAATAACTATGAGGTATTGGTTGATTTTCCTTCTAATATTGATGTTTATGATACAGATGTTGTAATTGCATATATCTTATCCGGAAATGACAATGGTGTAGACATTTGGGAACCATTGCCACAAACATTATTTTTCGAAGACGGAATATTGCTTTATGGCTTCAACCATACATATGCAGATATTGCTTTTTTCTTAGATGGTACTGTTTATCTTGACGACCTATTACCTCAATTTACACAAAATATTATTTTTAGAGTTGCAATTATTCCAGCAGATTCCGCGCAAGGCTTAAATCTAGACAATTTAGATAGTGTTATGAATTCATTACAAAATCAAGAAATTATTAGATTGAATTAAATTTTATATTTACAAAATCAAATAAAAAAGTAATCCCTTTTTATGAGAAAATATATTTTTGCTTCGGTTCTAATAACTTTAGGTATAATTTTATTATTATTTTCATTTTTAGGAAATAATAAAGATGGATATGTTGAAAATATTTTTTCAAAAGAATCCAAAACCTTTGATGATACATTTACCGGATTTATCAATAAATTTGAAAATAATATCACGACTATCAAATCAAACTTTACTGAACCCAATAAAATTAAAGATTCATTATTTACACGGAATTTCTTCTTAAACACTTTTAAAGATGACCAACACATCGTTTCTGTTAGTTTTTTTCAAAACAATTATAAAATTGGAATTAAAAAAGAAAAAAATAGTATGGTCTATGCTATTGATAGTACAAAAGTTCTTGATATAGTACGCTGGAAAAGATTTGAAGATGGCAAATATGTAAGTTCATGGGATGAAAGTTTTGAAAATACGATCAATAATACACAACAATATAAAGATCTGTTAAAAAAGAAAGATGAGATCCAATGGTTTTTTTATAAAAACGATACCCTAAATAATGATTCTTTTAAAAATAAAGACCTTTTTTATGCAGGATATTCCTATCAAATTGATACAATTAACAGAGTCTTGTTGTTTAGCTTTTCAAGAAGTGCTTTGAACAATGATTTTAAGAATCTTTCCAAATACAACGACTTCAAAATTATTATTAAAAATAACAATGGTGATATTTGGGACTTAAGCTCAGTAAAACCTATATCAAAAAAACAAAATATTGACATTAAAACTGATAGTTTATCCTTTAATATCTTAAATCACTTTAAAAGATTTGATGAAAAGGAAACTGGTATTTTCAAATTCAAATATAAAAATGAATCTTTTTGGAATTCTTTCAAAAGTTTTTCTGATTACTCTGGCCTAAATAATTATATCTTAACTATACCTGGATCTCAATTGTCAACAAATTCAAATAAAAATCAAACATTAATATTAAGATGGCTATCTATAATATTATTGGTTTCAGGATTTATTTTACTTCTCGTAAAAAAAAGAAAATTTTATCTTCCCAATAATATCAATATTCCCCCAATTAAAGACCTATTAAAAAATGATGAAAACAGGTATTTGGAATTCAAATCTTCTAGCAGGTGGGATTATAGACAAGAAAAATTCAACCCTGAATTAGAAAATGTAATTTATAAAACAATTGCTGCCTTTGGAAATACAGATGGTGGTATTTTATTAATTGGTATTGATGACGACAAAATTATACTAGGTTTAGAAAAAGATTTTAACACTTTTAAAAAAGCAACGCCCGATTATTATGAAATTCATCTTAGAAATAATCTTCATAATCAAATGGGAGTCAAAAATGTTAGTAAAAATATTAGAATACAATTTGAAGAAATTGAATTAAATAAAATTATTTGTAAAATTAAAATTCTCGCTGCAAATGAACCTATTTTCATAAAAACCAAAAATAAAAATGGTCAAACTGAAGAAAAATTCTTTGTACGCAGTGGAAACTCTTCCCAAGAAATTAAGTCAGCTATTGAAATTAATGACTACATCAATAGTCGATTTAATAAATAATATTTTCTAAATGTAAAACAAAAGTTAAAATGATATAAATCATTCTTATTTAGCCATAAATTAATTATTTTTGCTCGTCTTATTATAAAATTTATTTAATACAAATAACCAAACAAAAAATTAATAAAAGATTTAATAAATTAAAGATCATTATGGAAAACAAATCAAAAAAAAGAGTTTATACATTTGGTAATAAAAAAGCTGAAGGAAAAAGTGAAATGAAAAACCTTTTAGGTGGTAAAGGTGCTAATTTAGCGGAAATGAACCTTATTGGTATTCCGGTTCCTCCTGGCTTTACAATTACTACAGAAGTATGTACTGAATACAATCAAATTGGCAAAGATAAAATTGTTGAACTAATTAAAGCTGAAGTTGAAGATGCTGTTAAAAATACCGAGAAAATTTTAGGAACTAAATTTGGTGATAAAGTAAATCCTCTTTTATTATCAGTTCGTTCAGGTTCCAGAGTATCGATGCCCGGTATGATGGATACGGTTTTGAATTTAGGTTTGAATGATGAAGCTGTTGAAGGGATTGCTAAAAAATCAGGTAATGAGCGTTTTGCATGGGATTCATACAGAAGATTTGTCCAAATGTATGGGGATGTTGTTTTGGGAATGAAACCTGAAAGTAAAGAAGATATTGATCCGTTTGAAGGCATAATGGAAGAGCTTAAAGAAAAAAGAGGTATTGAACTCGATACTGATTTTACTGTTGAAGATCTAAAAGAATTGGTTTCAAAATTTAAGGAAGCTGTTACAAAACAAACCGGAAAAGAATTCCCTGATGATCCTTGGGATCAACTTTGGGGAGCTGTAATGGCTGTTTTTGATAGCTGGAATACAGATAGAGCTGTTTATTACAGAAAGATGCATAAATATCCGGATGACTGGGGAACTGCTGTAAACGTGCAAGCAATGGTTTACGGAAATATGGGATCAAACTCTGGTACTGGTGTAGCTTTTACACGTGATGCTGGTACAGGAGAAAATATCTTTAATGGAGAGTACTTAATTGATGCTCAGGGAGAAGATGTTGTTGCCGGTATTCGTACACCTCAAGAAATCACAAAAGAAGGTTCTTTGCGTTGGGCAAAATTAGCTTCTGTATCAGAAAATGACAGAGCTTTAAATTATCCTTCTTTAGAAGAGGTAATGCCTAAAGTTTATAAAGAATTAGTTGACATTCAAAATAATTTAGAAGACCACTATAACGATATGCAAGACATAGAATTTACTATTCAAGATGGTAAATTATGGATGCTACAAACACGTAGTGGTAAACGTACAGGTGCAGCTATGGTTCGTATGGCTATTGAAATGCTTAAAGAAGGAAGAATTTCTAAGAAAGAAGCACTAATGAGAGTTGAACCTAATAAATTAGATGAATTACTTCACCCTGTTTTTGATAAAAAAGCAATGGCAGAAGCTACAGTTCTAACAAAAGGTTTACCTGCTTCTCCGGGAGCTGCAACCGGACAATTGGTTTTCTTTGCAGATGAAGCTGATAAATACAAAAATGCTATTTTAACACGTATTGAAACATCTCCGGAAGATCTTGAAGGAATGAATATAGCCAATGGTATTTTAACTGCTCGTGGAGGTATGACCTCTCATGCTGCAGTAGTTGCTCGTGGTATGGGTAAATGTTGTGTTTCAGGTGCTGGTGAATTAAAAATAAACTATAAAGAACGTACTTTAACAATTAAAGGTAAAGTCTTCAAAGAAGGTGATTGGGTATCTTTAAATGGTTCTACCGGTGAATTATATAAAGGTAGTATCGCAACAATAGATCCTGAATTAAGTGGTGATTTTGGTAATCTTATGGATTTAACCAGTGAATTTACCAGAATGTATGTTAGAGCAAATGCTGACACCCCACATGATAGCCAGGTTGCCCGTGATTTTGGGGCCAAAGGTATCGGACTTTGTCGTACTGAACATATGTTCTTTGAAGGTGTAAAAATTGTTGCCATGCGCGAAATGATCTTAGCTGATGATGTAGATGGAAGAAAAGCAGCTCTTGAAAAATTATTACCGATTCAGCAAAAAGATTTTGAAGGTATTTTTGAAGTAATGCATGATCTTCCTGTAACTGTTCGTTTATTGGATCCACCTCTTCACGAATTTGTACCTCATGATGAAAAAGGTCAGAAAGAAATGGCTGACGTTATGGGTGTTTCTGTTGATGTTATCAAACAAAAAGTTGAAGATCTGGCAGAATTTAACCCAATGTTAGGTCACAGAGGATGTCGTTTAGGAAATACTTATCCTGAAATTACAGAAATGCAAACACGTGCAATTATAGGTGCTGCTCTAGTGCTTAAGAAAAAAGGCATTGTTACAAAACCAGAAATCATGATTCCTTTAACCGGAACATTAGCTGAGATGAAGATGCAAGAAGATATTGTAAGAGATACTATCGCAAAAGTATTTGAAGAAACAGGTGATACTATAGAGTATTTGGTTGGAACTATGATTGAAATTCCTCGTGCTGCACTTACAGCCGATGAAATTGCAAAATCAGCTGAATTTTTCTCATTCGGAACAAATGATCTTACGCAAATGGCCTTTGGTTATTCTCGTGACGATGCCGGAAAATTCTTACCAATCTATATTGAAAAAGGTATCTTAAAAGATGATCCTTTTGAGGTATTGGATCAAGAAGGTGTAGGTCAATTAGTAGAAATGGCTGTTAATAAAGGTCGTCAAACACGTCCTGATATCAAATTGGGTATTTGTGGTGAGCACGGTGGTGAACCAAGTTCAGTTGAATTTTGTCATCGCACAGGATTAGATTATGTTTCTTGTTCTCCTTTTAGAGTGCCAATCGCAAGATTAGCAGCTGCACAAGCACAAATAAGAGATTTATAAAATCAATTATATAAATATTTATAAGGCTGCCTTAAAAGGCGGCCTTTTTTTATTTATCTTCGTTATATGATTAGAGTTGTTTTAATTGGAGCCGGAAATATTGCCTTTCATTTAGCAAAAGCATTTAGAGATACAAAGGAGGTTGACCTTATCCAACGCTATAGTCGAGATAATAAAAATGATAAATATTTTGATAGAAATATTCCAAAAACAAATAATATCAATAGTTTATATAAAGCTGATATTTATATAATTGCCATAAATGATGATGCCATTTCAACTTTTTCAAAACAATTGTCTTTTGAGGAAGGGTTAGTTCTTCATACATCCGGTAGTAAGCCTTTAAATTCATTAAAATGTTCTGCTAATAAAGGAGTGTTCTATCCTTTACAAACCTTTTCTAAAGAAATTGAATTAAATTATAATAAAATTCCAATTTGCATTGAAACCGAATATTCAAATGACATGGATTTATTAAGATCATTGGCTAGCTCTATAAGTAATAATGTACATGAAATAGATTCTGATCAACGAGAAAAATTACATATTGCAGCTGTTTTTGCCAATAATTTTTCTAATCACATGTTCAAACTTGCCAATGATATTTGTATTGAAAATAATTTTTCTTTTGACATTTTAAAACCTTTAATTTTCGAAACTGTAAAAAAACTAAATGATCTAAGTCCGTATGAAGCTCAAACCGGCCCTGCACAAAGAAATGATATTGAAGTTATTAAAAAACAATTACAACAATTGGATAATAATAAAAAAGAAATTTATAATTTAGTCACAAATTCAATTAAAAAAACTTATAATTCTTAATATTATATATTTAAATATCAACTGATTATCATGGAAAAAAGCTACAAAGAACTAATGCCAAACATAACAACTTTTATTTTAGATGTTGATGGTGTTTTAACTGATGGATCTGTTACTATTTTTCCTGATGGTGAATTGGTAAGAAAAATGAACACAAAAGACGGATTTGCTTTAAAAACTGCCATTGATATGGGATATCATGTATGTATCATTTCAGGAGGTAGTAGTCAGGCCGTAAAATTAAGGTTAAATGGTTTAGGTATTACTAATATTTATTTAGGCGTTCATAATAAAATTGAAAAATTAGAAGAATTTCTGAAAATCTATGATATTGATAGGGATAATGTTTTGTATATGGGTGATGATATTCCTGACCTTCCCGTAATGAAAATGGTTGGTTTGGCAGCCTGCCCTAATGATGCTGTTCAGGAAATTCAACATATCTCTAATTATATTTCTCAAAAAAAAGGAGGAAAAGGATGTGTGAGAGATGTAATTGAACAAGTGTTAAAAGTACAGGATAAATGGCATTTAACATATGATGCAAAATACTTTTAATAAATGACAGTACAAGATAATTCACAAATACCTGTTGTTGGATGGTTTATAAGGCTCTTCCAAAAAATTAAAATTCCCGGTCTTGAAGGAATGAGCCTGTATGACCTTTTAAATATGTACATAACCGGTATAATTAAAGGGGCATTGACTACTCGGGCAGGAAGTATTGCTTTTAGTTTCTTTATTGCTCTTTTTCCAGCTGCTCTTTTTGTTTTAACACTTATACCATATGTGCCAATTGAAGGATTCCAAGATGATCTTCTATCATTTATCTACAGAACTTTACCTTCTAAAGAATCATCTGAAGCCGTATCACAAGTAGTCAATGATATTGCCAAAAATAAATATGGAGAGTTACTTTCTTTTGGTTTTTTATTATCTATTATTTTAATGACCAACGGTGTAAATGCTATTTTAAGTGGTTTTGAATATACTTTTCACGATATTGAAACAAGAACGGTTATTCGGCAATATTTAGTTGCATTAGCAATTTCATTGGTTTTGACTTTTTTGTTATTGTTTACTGTAAGTGTTATTATTATATTAGAAATTGTAATCAGGTTTGTAAATCCTGAAGGATTTTTAGGTGATGCATCATTTTGGATAGGAGTAGCTCAAATTCTTATCTTAATGCTTATGGTTTTTATTGGAGTTTCTTTATTGTATTATTATGGCATAAAAGAAGGGAAAAAAATATCATTTTTTTCACCAGGCACTATTTTTACTACTGTATTATTTGTCATCAATTTTGAATTCTTTAAAATATATATTGAAAAATTTTCTCAATACAATCAATTATATGGTTCAATTGGTACAGTTATAATTATTATGTTGTTCATTTGGGTAAATTCAATTATATTGCTCTTAGGTTTTGAACTTAATACAACCTTAATAAAAATGCATAAAAATAATTTAGAAAAATATTAAAATAAATGCAAAAGTTATTCTCACTTTTAATATTCTTAATGGTTATTAATTTTACTTCTAATGCACAATCAATTACTGGAAAATGGTATAGTTTTGATCGTTTTAAAAATAGAGAAACAATTGTTAAAGTCTATAAAATAAAAGAAAGATTCTTTGCTAAAATTGATTCTATCCTACAGAAAGAGGATATTGGTAAAGTGTGTGAAAATTGCACAGGTAAAAATAAAAACAAGCTCATTAAAGGGATGATAGTTCTTGAAGATATTAAAAAAGATGGTAATGAATGGAATGGCGGTAAAATTCTTGATCCTGTCAATGGAAGATACTATAAATGCTTTATCACATTAGAAGAAGATAATTTATTAAAAGTGAGAGGATATATTGGCTTTTCATTTTTTGGAAGAACTCAATATTTAGAAAGAGTAATTAATTAAAAAAATACATTAAATAATTTAATACAAATCTAATCTAAAAATGAAGAAACTTATTACACTCAGTATGCTCTTATTTATCGGAATAACAGCAAGTAATGCCCAATCAGTAACTGGTAAATGGTACAGCGTTGATTCTGATACAAACGAAAAAAAATCCATTATTGAAGTTTATAAACAAAATAATAAAATTTATGCAAAGATTCTTGAATTGGTAAAAGAAGAAGATAAGGGAAATTTATGTGATAAATGCGAAGGTGAAAATTATAATAAACCAATTGAAGGTATGATAATTCTAAATGGTCTTAAAAAAGATGGTGATGAATGGAGTGGTGGAAAAATTTTAGATCCTGAAAACGGAAGTATTTATAAATGTTATATTGAATTGATAGAGAAAAACAAATTAAAAATTAGAGGTTATATAGGATTTTCATTACTTGGACGTACCGAATATTGGTTTAGAGAAAAATAATCTTTTTTAAAATCTCAATAAAAAACAAGCCATTAATTGTAAACAATTGATGGCTTGTTTTTGTGTAACATAGTATCATTAAAAAACATTACTAAATATGATTCAAAAGCAGTCAATTTTGTAACTTTGTTTTATATATCTACAATTAAAATTTAAACATATGAAATTCAGAATAGAGCATGACACCATTGGTGAAGTAGAAGTTCCTTCCGATAAATTTTGGGGAGCTCAAACCGAAAGATCAAGAAATAATTTTAAAATAGGACCATCAGCCTCAATGCCAAAAGAAATTATACAAGCTTTTGGTTACTTAAAAAAAGCAGCTGCTCATGCAAATGCTGAACTTAGTGTATTGGATAAAGGTAAAAGAGATCTTATTTCAGAAGTATGTGATGAAATTATTGAAGGGAAACTAGACGACCAATTTCCATTGGTTATATGGCAAACAGGAAGTGGAACACAAAGTAACATGAATGCTAATGAAGTTATTGCCCATAGGGCCCACGTACTTGCCGGTAAAACAATTGGGGAAGGTGAGAAAACATTAACACCTAATGACGATGTCAATAAATCACAATCTTCTAATGATACTTTTCCCACAGGTATGCACATTGCAGCTTATAAGATCTTAATCGAAAAAACCATTCCCGGTGTAACTCAATTGCGTAATACACTACACCAAAAATCTATTGATTTTAAAAATGTAGTCAAAATTGGTCGTACACATTTAATGGATGCCACTCCCCTTACTTTAGGTCAGGAATTTAGTGGTTATGCATCACAATTAGATCACGGATTAAAAGCACTAAATAACACTCTCGCCCATTTATCTGAATTAGCTTTAGGTGGTACTGCTGTTGGTACAGGATTAAATACACCAAAAGGATACGATGTATTGGTAGCCAAAAAAATTGCTGAATTTACCGGCTTACCATTTAAAACTGCTGAAAATAAGTTTGAAGCATTAGCCGCTCATGATGCTATGGTAGAAAGTCATGGCGCATTAAAACAATTAGCCGTTTCATTAAATAAAATTGCTAATGATATAAGATTTTTAGCTTCGGGTCCACGAAGTGGTATAGGCGAAATTACAATTCCAGCCAATGAACCTGGCTCTTCAATCATGCCCGGAAAAGTAAATCCAACACAATCAGAAGCTTTAACAATGGTTTGCGCTCAAGTTATGGGTAATGATGTTGCCTTATCTATTGGTGGTACTCAAGGCCATTATGAATTAAATGTTTTTAAACCTATGATGGCTTACAACTTTTTACAAAGTGCCGAATTATTAGGTGATGCTTGTGTTTCTTTTGATATTAATTGTGCAAGAGGAATCGAACCAAATCAAAATAGAATTGATGAACTTTTAGGTAATTCATTAATGCTGGTTACTGCACTTAACACAAAGATTGGTTATTATAAAGCTGCTGAAATTGCTAATACTGCACACAAAAATGGCACAACGCTAAAAGAAGAAGCTGTAAATTTAGGTTATGTTACACCAGAACAGTTTGACGAGTGGGTTAAACCTGAAGATATGGTTGGAAGTCTAAAATAAAATGATTATATTGATGATCTAAGTATTAAGTATTGATAATTCTCATTTCAATACTTAATGCTTAAATTTATTTATCTATGTGCAATAATTTTAATAAAAAATTTATAGACGAAGCTGAAAAAGCTTTACACAATCAGGATTATGATTCGGTTAAAAATGAAGATCAGCATGACCAATTTATGCAAGAAGCTATAAAACTTGCTATTGATGGTGTTCATAATAATGAAGGGGGGCCCTTTGGTTGTATTATAGTTAAAGATGGAGAAATAATTGGAAAAGGAAATAATAAGGTAACTTCTACTAATGATCCAACTGCACATGCCGAAATTATTGCAATAAGAGATGCCTGTATAAATTTAAATTCTTTTCAATTAAAAGGTTGCACAATCTATACCTCTTGTGAACCCTGCCCAATGTGCTTGGGAGCTATTTATTGGGCTCGACCAGATAAAGTTTACTTTGCAAGTAATAAAACAGATGCTGCAAATGTAGGTTTTGATGATGCTTTTATTTATAAGGAGATTGATTTAGATTACACTAAAAGAAGTATAGAATTTGAACAAAAAAGTAGAAAAGAGGCTCTAAAAGCCTTTAAACTATGGGAAGAAAAAGAAGATAAAACTAAGTATTAATTTTAAACTTTTAAACAATGAAAAAAGTTGGTATATGGTTAGATCAAAAAGAAGCAAATATCATTACTATATCTGATGATAAACAAGAATTAAAAACAATTTATTCAGAAATTGAAACCCGAGAGAGATTTCCTGGGGAAGGGAAAAAATATGGTAGATTTGGAGATCAACATTTAAATGATGAAAAGAGTAAAAAACTTAGAATTGAAGACCAAACAAATCGTTATCTCAATGAGATATCTACTGTTTTAAGTAAGGCAGACGAAATTATGATCTTTGGTCCGGCTCAAACAAAAACCAAATTAGAAAAACTTATTCATAACAAACCACGATTGGTTTCAAAATTGGACAAGGTCATCAATGCCGATCAAATGACTGAAAATCAGAAAATTGCGTATGTTAAAAAATATTTTAAATAAATGGTATTAAACCTCAGGGCAAGCCCTGAACTCAATTAAAGGAATCGACCCAAGTGTCTAGGTACCTGCCACGC
>JAOZVI010000003.1 GCA_029938265.1 Flavobacteriaceae bacterium
ATCAAAGCCTTTTTTTATTTCGTCACTTCTCATTTTAGCTCAATTTAATTGTAAACTTTATAGTTATTTTGTTTTTATATTTACCTATTTTTTTCATAAAATTCGTGGTAGAACTAAAAAATTAAGAGGCAAATGTATGATATTTTTTACTTTTGGATGCCGTATTATGTTCTGTATCATTACTATTAATCTGGATAATATCTCAACTCATTTTATCTTTAAACTTTATTGTAAACTTCTTTAAAAGGAATTCGAAATCTTTCACCATAAACTCCTTCTGGCATACGAATACCACAAGAAATAATCATATTTATTTCAACTTTTCTTGGTAATTTCAAAGCTTTTTTAACTCTTAATGAATCAAAACCTTCCATAGGGCATGTATCATAATTGATATCGGCCATGCTCAGCATAAAAGTTTGTGCAGCTAAACCGGCACTTTTATGTGCTACGATTCGCATATCGCTATTTTTCACTTGCCTGTAAATAGGGCGAAAAAAACCGATCAACCAAAAAAACACATATTTGAAAAGGCCAAATATTCCCAGAACATCAAAGTAATTTAGAGGGATTAATTTTTTGTAATAATAAATTGCAAATTTTTCTCTAGAACTATAATTTTCAGGTTTTTTATTTCTAAAAGATCTTTTGATAAATTTGAGATTAGCATTAGCTCTTTTCTTCCAAAGATCCTTTCTAACAATGATAACCACCATTTGTTTTGCAGTTTTAGCTGCTGGCTGATCAAAGCTTGCAATTGAAATTTTCTTTAAGATATTGGAAGATGTAATATGATAAAATTCCCATAATTGCATATTGCTGCTATTAGGAGCAAGGGTTGCTTGTTCAATACATTTTTTAACTTTTTGTGTATCAATTTCTTTATCAGGATCAAATTTTCTTACTGATCTACGGTAGTTGATTGCTTGAGTCAAATTCATTTTTTGATTTTCTTATAAAGTTACAAAAACCAAAAAAGAGTGAAAGTGAATTGTTATTAATTCTCTCAAACTCTTTTTTAACGAACAAACATTAATGGAAGTTTATTTATTCAATATTATTAGTTACAAGTTTCAATTTTAAGTTTAGGCTGATACTTTTCTTGACATAAAAATCTTACTATTGTCAATAATTTGGTGAATATCATCATCGTTGACCTCTTTTTTAATATCAGCATAATTTAGAAATTGAGGATATACAATATCCAATTGATCTTTGGTCAATTCATAACCAATATTTTTGGCTCTGTAAGCTAAAGCAGCTCTTCCGCTACGTGCTGTAAGAACGATCAAAGATTCTGTTAAACCAATATCCAAAGGATTTATAATCTCATAAGTTTGTCGGTTTTTAATCACTCCATCCTGGTGAATACCTGAACTGTGGGCAAAAGCATTTTCACCAACTACAGCTTTATTAGGCTGAACAGATATGCCCATACTTTGTTGTACCAACTGACTTGTGCTGTGTAATAATTTAGTATTGATATTGGTATCCAAATTTAAATAAGGATGTTGTTTCATGATCATAACTACTTCTTCTAAGGCAGTATTTCCTGCACGTTCACCAATACCATTAATCGTACATTCAATTTGACGAGCTCCATTTTGAACTCCTGCAATTGAATTAGCAGTTGCTAAACCTAAATCATTATGACAATGGCATGATAAGGTTACATTTTCAATTCCTTTTACATTCTCTTTTAAATATTTGATTTTTGCGCCGTATTCTTCGGGTAAGCAATAACCAGTAGTATCAGGTATATTTAAAACTGTAGCACCTACTTTTATCACTTCTTCGCATACTTTGGCTAAAAATTCATTATCAGTTCTGCCTGCATCTTCTGCATAAAACTCTACATCATCAACAAAAGATTTGGCATAAGCTACAGCGTCTATTGCTCTTTCAATGATCTGTTCACGTGTTGAATTGAATTTATGTTTAATATGAGAATCAGATGTGCCAATTCCGGTATGAATTCTTGGTTTTACAGCATATTGTAAAGCTTGAGCTGCGGCTTCAATATCTTTTTTGTTGGCTCTAGTAAGTGCACAAACAGTAGCATTTTTTACTAATTTTGAAATTTCAACAACCGAATTGAAATCTCCCGGACTTGATGCAGGAAAGCCTGCTTCAATAACATCAACGCCTAATAAATCTAAACGTTTTGCGATTACTAATTTTTGTTCAGTATTTAACTTACAACCGGGTACTTGTTCGCCGTCTCTAAGTGTTGTATCAAATATTTGAACTTTATCTTTGCTCATTTTAAATAATTTTTATCACTTTTGAATAATCAAAAATAGAAATGATAGTATTATTTAATATATTGTTATTTACTTTGTTTACTATATTCAATTAATTATTGTTATATGTAATCACTTAAATAGCAGATGTATAAATAGATTATATTACGATGTCTATGGTAAAAAAAGATATACTTTTTTTGTTGATAAAGTCATTAACGAAATCAGAAAAGAGACAATTCAAGCTTTATGCCGGCAGATTAGGCGGAAATTCTGAAAAGAATTTCATGGCATTATTTTCTGTTTTGGATAAATTGGATGACTTTGATGAAACTATTATTTTAAAAAAAACAAATATTAAAAAACAGCAATTATCAAATGCTAAAGCTCATTTATACAAGCAAATATTAATTAGTTTAAGGTTAAATCCAGCGCACCATAATATAAAAAACCAAATTAGAGAACAATTAGATTTTGCAACTATTTTATACTATAAGGGATTGCATAAACAAAGTTTGAAAATTTTGGATAAAACAAAAAATTTTGCTTTACAAAATTATGAGAATAATCTTGCTTATGAAATTGTAGAATTAGAAAAAGTAATTGAATCACAATATATTACACGTAGTATGATTACTCGAGCTGATGATCTGACAAGCCAGTCAGAGTTGTTGAGTAAAAAAACCGTATTGTTGAGTAAATTTTCAAATTTATCCTTACAACTGTATAGCTTAATGCTAAAAAAAGGATATGTTAGAAGTGACGAAGATTACGAAAAAATCAAATATTATTTTGAAACGAATCTACCAGATTATAATTTAAAAGATCTAGGATATAAAGAAAAACTTTTTTTGTATAAAGCCTATTTGTGGTATAATTTTATAACACAACAATTTGTTTCATGTTACAGATATTCACAAAAATGGGTAGATCTATTTCATGATCAACCGCAAATGAAACAAAATAATCCTGTTTTTTATTTAAAAGGAATTAATTATTTATTAGAATCTTTATTTTTAATACAACACAGTGTAAAGTTCAAGCAAGTATTAAATTCATTTAAAAATGAGATGGATAATCATCATCTTTTACTCAATGTTAATACAAAATCACTTGCTTCATTGATATATTATCAAAACAGAATTAATTTGTATTTTTTAGAAGGTCAATTCACCAAAGGCACAGAATTTATTCCTGAAGTTTTACAAGAAATTGAATCTTATAAACAGAAATTTGATGAACATCATATAATGGTATTCTATTACAAAATTGCAAGCATGTATTTTGGGACTGATAATTATGAAGCTTGTATAACTTATTTAGGAAAAATAATTAACAACAAAGAGCTAAAAATGAGGGAAGACCTACTTTGTTTTAGTCGCATTTTAAATTTAGTTGCACATTATGAAGCAGGTTTTGATCAAGATTTAGATTATTTGATAAAATCTACTTATAGATTTTTAATTAAAATGGATGATCTACATATAGTTCAACGAAAAATAATTACATTTTTAAAAGGTCTGGGGTCAATTTATCCTCACCAATTAAAAAATGCATTTATTGAACTTTATGATGAATTGAAACCCTATGAGAATCATCCTTATGAGAAGCGATCATTTTTGTATCTGGATATCATTTCATGGCTAGAATCAAAGATTTACAATGAACCTGTTGAAATTATTGTTCAAAAAAAAATAGGAAACAAATAAATTTTAATATTTTTGTTACTTAATATCATATTAATACAGTTCAAAATGAACAATTATAAAATATATTCAATTCTTATTATTTCCATTATTATGTCATTATGGGGATAAGGGTCATATATTTTTTAAATATTTTGAAATACTTCCCGTTAGATCAGGAAGTTTTTTTTTATTTTAAACTTTGTAAATAAAAGATTATAAGACTCATTAAATCAACGCTTTATATTCTTTTTATGAATATTGGATATTGTAAAGAACATTAATAATAAAAAGGTTAGAAGTATGGGACTTTTTAATTTTGGAAATTCTAAAAAAATAATAAATACATTTAGATTATGGAAACTTTAACAAAAGCCAAAAAAACAACTAAGAAAGAAAAAACTTTAAAAATTAAAGGTGCTGAAGCAGTAGTAAAGAGTTTGTTGGCTGAGGGTATTGATTTGATTTACGGATATCCTGGTGGAGCAATTATGCCTGTATATGATGAGTTCTATAAATATCAGGATAAACTCCATCATGTACTAACACGTCATGAACAAGGAGCAATACATGCGGCTCAAGGTTATGCCAGAGTTTCGGGAAAAGTAGGTGTTGCTATTGCTACTTCAGGTCCTGGAGCAACAAATCTAATGACTGGTATTGCTGATGCGCAAATTGATTCAACACCTGTTGTTTGTATTACCGGACAAGTTGGTTCTAATCTTTTAGGAAGTGATGCATTTCAAGAAACTGATATTGTTAGTATGTCAACTACTGTTACCAAATGGAATTATCAGATAACAAAAGCTTCTGAAATTCCAGAAGTTTTGGCTAAGGCTTTTTATATTGCTAAATCAGGTCGCCCTGGTCCGGTTTTAATTGATATTACCAAAGATGCACAATTTGGAGAATTAGATTTTGAATATAAAAAATGTAAAAAAATAAGGAGTTATAATCCTATTCCTGAAATGGATATAACTCAGGTTTTAGCTGCGGCTGAACTGATTAATAAAGCAAAAAAACCATTTATTATTTTTGGTCAAGGTGTTATATTAGCAAATGCTGAAGAAGAGTTAAAAGAACTGATAGAAAAGGCCGATATACCAGCAGCATCAACTTTATTAGGTTTATCAGCAATACCAACTGAACATGAATTTAATATGGGAATGGTGGGTATGCACGGACATTATGCACCTAATGTTTTAACCAATGAATGCGATGTTCTCATTGCAATTGGAATGCGTTTTGACGATCGTGTGACCGGAAATTTAGAAACTTATGCCAAACAAGCCAAAGTAATTCACTTTGATATTGATCCTTCTGAGATCGATAAAAATGTTAAAACAAATGTTGCCGTTTTAGGAACTGTTAAAGAAACTTTGGCAGCTTTAAATCCGTTGATCAACTCGAATATAAATAAAAAATGGCATCAGGAATTTAAAGATTTACACAAGATTGAGCACGAGGCGATTATTCATCCTGAAATAAATCCAACAAAGGAAAAATTAACAATGGGTGAAGTGATCAATGCAATAAATAAAGAAACTAAAGGAGAAGCAATTATTGTATCCGATGTAGGTCAGAACCAAATGTTTGCCAGTAGATATGCTAATTTTAAGCAATCAAAAAGTGTTGTTACTTCAGGAGGTTTAGGAACAATGGGCTTCAGTTTACCTGCTTCTGTAGGTGCAAAATTAGGAGCTCCCTCAAGAGAAGTTGTTGCAATAATTGGTGATGGAGGTTTTCAAATGACCATTCAGGAATTGGGTACAATTATGCAAACAAAAGTACCTGTAAAGATCGTAGTTTTAAATAATGAATTTTTAGGAATGGTAAGACAATGGCAAGAAATGTTTTTTGACAAGCGTTATGCTTCTACCGTGATGACTAACCCTGATTTTATATCAATTGTTAAGGGTTATGGTATTAAAGCAAAAAGAGTTAATAAGCGTGAAAATTTATCAGTTGCTGTTTCAGAAATGATCGCTTCAAAAGATTCATATTTTTTAGAAGTTATTGTTGAAAAAGAAGGTAATGTTTTTCCAATGATACCTACAGGAGCTACAGTTTCAGATGTTAGATTAAAATAAATTAAAAATGAAGAAACAAATTTATACCATATCAATTTATACTGAAAATAATTTAGGATTATTAAACCGAATTTCAAGTATATTTTTAAAAAGACATATCAATATTGAGAGTTTAACTGCATCGAGCTCAGAAATTGAAAACGTTACCAGATTAATTATCGTTGCGCATTTAACTGAAGAAAAAGTAAAGAAGGTTATTGGTCAAATTGAAAAGCAAATTGAGGTGATCAAAGCTTATTACCATACAAATGAAGAATCAATTTATATTCAATCTGCTTTGTTTAAAATTAAATCGAACCTTCTTTTTGATGAGCGTCAGATACAAAATATAATTAAAAACAGTAATGCACAGATTGTAACGGTTTCACCTGAATTTTTTGTGATTGAAAAATCAGGAAGAAAAGAAGAAATAGATGCTCTTTATGATGAATTACTACCGTTTGGAATTATGCAATTTGTTAGATCTGGAAGAATTTCAGTAACGAAAGAAGAAATGAAAATTTCAGAATTATTAAAAAAACAATTAAATTAAAATACAAATAATGACAAATTATTTTAATACACTTTCGCTAAGAGAACAATTAGCACAGCTTGGAAAATGTAGATTTATGGATTCTTCAGAGTTCAGTGATGGGGTTTTAATCTTAAAAGGGAAGAAAGTCGTAATCGTTGGTTGTGGAGCACAAGGTTTGAATCAAGGATTAAATATGCGTGATTCAGGTTTGGATATTTCTTATACGCTTCGCGAAAGCGCTATTAAAGAAAAACGCCAATCTTATAAGAACGCAACTGAAAATGGTTTTGAGGTTGGTACTTATAAAGAAATGATCCCTACTGCCGATTTGGTAATTAATCTAACACCCGATAAGCAGCATACTTCTGTAATCAATGCCGTAATGCCTTTGATGAAAAATGACGCTACTTTATCCTATTCACATGGATTTAATATTGTTGAAGAAGGTATGCAAGTTCGTGATGATTTAACTGTGATTATGGTGGCGCCAAAATCGCCAGGGTCTGAAGTTAGAGAAGAATATAAACGTGGATTTGGAGTGCCAACATTAATTGCGGTACATCCTGAGAATGATCCGAAAGGCACTGGATTAGAACAAGCAAAAGCTTATGCTGTTGCTACCGGAGGGAATAAAGCAGGAGTTTTAGAATCATCTTTTGTAGCTGAGGTAAAATCTGATCTTATGGGCGAACAAACTATCTTATGTGGTGTTCTTCAAACTGGATCTATCTTGAGTTTTGATAAAATGATTGAGAAGGGAATTGAACCAGAATATGCTGCCAATTTGATACAATATGGATGGGAAACCATCACTGAAGCTTTAAAACATGGTGGAGTTACTAATATGATGGACAGACTTTCCAACCCTGCTAAAATAAAAGCGTATGAACTTTCGGAAGAATTAAAAGATATTATGCGACCATTGTTCCAAAAACATATGGATGATATCATGTCTGGAGAGTTTTCTAAAACTATGATGAAAGATTGGGCTAATGATGATAAAGATCTGTTAAATTGGAGGGCTGCTACATCCGAAACAGATTTTGAAAAAACAACAGCTACAGAACGGGAAATTCCTGAACAGGAATATTTTGACAATGGTGTTTTATTGGTTGCTTTTGTAAGAGCCGGTGTAGAATTGGCTTTCGAAACGATGACTGATTCTGGAATTATAGATGAATCGGCTTATTATGAATCGCTTCATGAAACTCCACTTATAGCAAATACGATTGCTCGTAAGAAATTATACGAAATGAACCGTACGATTTCTGACACAGCAGAGTATGGTTGCTATTTATTTGATCATGCCTGCAAACCACTATTGGGTGATTTCATGAAGGATATTGATACTGACGTAATTGGAAAAAAATATGGTGAGGAGAAAGATAATAATATTGATAATCAAACATTAATAGCTGTTAATGAGCAAATTCGTTATCATCCGATAGAAATTATTGGTTACGAGCTTAGAGAATCGATGACTGCCATGACAAAACTTGATTAATATTGAAATAGGTATAATCAAATAATTATATTGCTTCCATCGGTTTCTAAATTTTGATACCGATGGTTTTTATTTTATGAATATTAAGATTTGTAATTGATATAGGATTAAGTTAAATAATCAAAAATCAACTAAACATCAATGATTTGGTAAAATATACACCATTGATAAAGAGGTCTTATTTTTCAGAAAAATTAAAAAAATTAATGTGTTTAATAAAGATAATAATGAAATTTAGTATTACCCCAATCTATGTTCCTACAGGGAAAAGGGATGTCTGAGTGAGGCCTCATTTAAGATTTGTTGCATCGGTTGCAAGATATAATGATTTTGCAAAAGAAACAATGTATTCTCCTTATCTCGAATTTACCGGACCTAAACAATGGGGCTATTATTTTGGTGTAAAAGCTGAATGGTGGGTGTGGAATTGACGTTTGATTATTTCACTATATCCCATATAACATCTTCAGGTACAGAAGCTGACAACATTATATTTTCTTTTTTTACAGGGTGTATAAATTCAATTTTTCTGGCATGAAGATGAATTCCACCATTTTTATTGCTTCGGTTGAAACCGTATTTTAAGTCTCCTTTTATAGGTGAGCCAATATTTGCCAATTGGCATCTAATTTGATGATGCCTGCCGGTTTCCAGATCAATTTCTAACAAAGTATAATGATCACTTTTATTGATGATCTTATAATGTAAAACAGCTTTTTTACTATCTTTTATTTCTTTGGAATATGCAGTTGATTTATTGTTTTTTGAGTTCTTTTTTAAATAATTGATCAAAGTATCCTGTTGCTTAGTGGGAGGGGTTTTTACCACTGCCCAGTATGTTTTTTTTATTGTTTTTTCTCTAAGCATTTTATTGAGTCTTTCTAATGCCTTTGATGTTCTTGCAAAAATGAGAATACCACTTGTCGGACGGTCCAATCGATGCACTACACCCAAAAACACCTTACCAGGTTTATTGTATTTATCGGCAATATATTCTTTTACAACTTCACTCAAAGGTTTGTCGCCTGTTTTGTCGCCTTGAACAATATCCCCAACCCGTTTGTTGATAACAATAATATGATTGTCTTCAAATAATACTTGCAGATTGTCTTTTGTGCTATGCATATTACAAGGTTAAAGGTGTAAAAATACAAATTTAATCAAAAAGAATTTCTTTGAACTCTGCCCTGAGGTGTCTGCTAAATTGTCATCCCCTAAAAGAGGAACCCATTAAATAAAATTAAAATTTGTGTCCTGATTGTAACCAAAGTAGCATGGAAAATGTGTTTTATGATTAAACTTTATAGTTAAACCTTAGTCTTACTGTAGTAAAATAAGATTAACTAAAGGTCAAATTATGAGATTTGTAATGTATTTAATAGCACCAATAATGTTGTTAGGGTGTAATGATACTGATGAAATAAGCGATGTAGATGATACACTTTCAAAACAGGAAATGGAAGATCTACAGTTCTTAAAAGAAGAAGAAAAACTGGCTCGCGATGTTTATCTATTTTCTTACGATTTGTATGGTCAAAAAATCTTTAGCAATATTTCTAATAGTGAACAAAGCCATATGAATAGTGTTTTGGTAATTATGGAAAAATATGGCATTGCAGATTTGTCTCTTACGGAAAGAGGGAAATTCTCTAATGGCATTTTACAAGATCTGTATACTGATTTGGTAAATATTGCATCAAGATCTATAGAAGAGGCTTTGTATGTTGGAGCTACTATTGAAGATCTGGATATCAATGATTTGAATACGTTTATAAAAAACACAAATCATTTGGATGTAGAAGTTATGTTTAACAAGTTAAATTGTGGATCCAGAAATCATTTAAGAGCATATACAAATAATCTGCAGCGTTTGGATATGTCTTATGAACCTCAGTTTATTTCAGAAGAGGAATATAATACGATTTTGAATAGTTCCGGTGAAAAATGTAATAATTAATTTTAAATCACTATCAATGAAAAATAGAATAATTTATTTAATGGTAATTGCCATAATAATGGTTTCATGTAATTCAGATAAAAAAGAGTTAAGCCGGCTTAATGAGAATAATGACGAATTTGCCATGCTTCAGAATTCAGAAGGCTACGATCTTTTAAAAGCCAAATGTTATGTGTGTCATAATCCAAATTCAACCTCACAGGAGGCTATTATAGCACCACCGATGTCTGCTATTAAAAAAAGGTATTCGAGATTGTATAACACTAAAGAAGAATTTGTTCATGAGGTAACTGATTGGGCTTTAAATCCTGTAGATGAAAATGCCATTATGAGAGGTGCCGTTGAACAATTTAACACTATGCCTAAGCAGGTATTTGACAAAGAAGAGCTTCAAAAAATAGCAACTTATATGTTTGAAAATGAACTGGAGCAACCAGAATGGTGTGAAGATCATGAAGAGCAAATGCACAGAGGTAGGGGCAGAGGTAATGGAAGAGGAACGGGTAACGGAAGAGGAATGAGAAATGGAAGAGGTTAGTTAGTGATATACAGATTTTTATTTACATCGTCTATAAAATTTAAAATTTCTTTTCTACCGGTTTTATCAGTAGCAGAGGTTAAAAAATACGTTGGCATTTCTTCCCAAGTATGGAGCATGATCTTTTTGTAACTGGCGATTTTATTTTGAATAAAGGTCTTGCCCAATTTATCTGTTTTGGTGAAAATAATACAAAAAGGAATTTTATTTTCTCCAAGAAATTGCATAAATTCCAGATCAATTTTTTGTGGTTCGTGTCGCGAATCTACCAGTACAAATGAACAAACCAATTGTTGTCGTTTTAGGAAATAATCATAGATAAAACCCTGAAATTTCTGCCGTAAGTTTTTGGATACTTTTGCATAGCCATATCCCGGTAGATCAACTAAAAACCAGTCGTCATTAATAATAAAATGGTTGATCAATTGTGTTTTTCCGGGTCTTCCAGAGATTTTTGCAAGATTTTTATGATCGGTAAGCATATTGATCATTGAAGATTTTCCGACATTTGATCGACCGATAAAAGCGTATTCAGGAAGATTTTCTTTAGGACATTTTGTAACATTTGTATTACTGATAACAAATTTTGCCGATCTTATTTTCATAGATATAAAAATTATAATTCTTTAAAGACTAATAAATTAGAGTATTATTTTAGTTTATCGGCATAATTAAAAATTGATGGAAATCCACCAGTATGCCAAAAAAGAACATTTGAATTAGGTTTTAGCTTCTTTTTATTTAAATGATCTAACATGCCATTAAATGCTCTCGCCGTATATACAGGATCTATTATAATGCCTTCAGTTGTTGCTAGCTCTTTGATGGCATTGATTTCTTCTTTTGTTACATTACCATATCCTGCTTTATCATAATCTCTGATTAATTTGATGTCTTTAAGTTGGTAGTCTGCTTTAATATCCAGGATCTTTTTTCCATCATCAATAATATTTAAAATATTATTTTCTGTAGAGGATCCCATGTTCTCATCTTTATCAATGTTGATAGGATATAATTCTACATCAAAATTAAAGAGATCACATCCAATGATCATGCCTGCTTGAGTTCCGCCTGAACTTGATGCAAAAAAAATGTAGTCAATATTGATTTTTTGTTCAATTAGTTGATCCTTCAGTTCTTTAATAGCATGTACAAAGCCTAATGCTCCTGTAATATTTGATCCGCCATAAGGAATTATATAACATTTTTTCCCTTTTATTTCTAATTCAGTTTTAAGAGATTCCATGTCTTCACCTTTTCTATTCTCTCCGGCAAAATGAATTTTTGCTCCCAATACATTAGAAAGTAATAAGTTGCCTTCATAAATTTTAGGTTTGGTTCCTCCTAATAACAAGTGACATTCTAAACCGGCAATTGCACAGGCAGCTGCTGTTTGGCGGCAATGATTAGATTGTTGTGCACCAGCAGTTAAGATAATTTTACAATTATTATTTATAGCATCTTGTATTAAAAATTCTAGTTTTCTTGTTTTATTTCCACCACCAGCTAAACCTGTATGGTCATCTCTTTTTATAAAAAGGTTATAATCAGGATATTTGGTTGATAGTTTTGATAATGAATGAATAGGAGTAGGTAAAAAACCTAAACTATATCTATTGTGTAGTAACATTATATTTTATAATTAATGTAAACTAATATAAATAAAAAAATTATATTTTTTGTTTGGGATTAATATATTTAGTTAACCATTTTTCTAAATATGCATTGAATTGTATTGGATACTCCATCATAGGTGCATGCCCACATTTATCAATCCAATTTAATTCAGAATTGGGTAAAAGTTTATGAAATTCTTCAGCAACTTCAGGAGGTGTAACAGTATCGTTTTTTCCCCAAATTAAACAGGCAGGCATTGTCATATTTGGCAAGTCGTTTGCCATATTATGTCTAATTGCACTCTTGGCAAGCGCAAGAGTTCTAATTACTTTATTTCTATTGTTGACATCTTTGAAAACTCCATCAATAAGTTCTTTAGTAGCTATTTCCGGATCGTAAAAAACATCTTGTACGCCTTTTTTTATATATTCATAATCACCTCTTTTTGGATAGCTTTTACCCATTGATTTTTCATACAATCCTGAACTACCGGTCAAAATTAATCCTAAAACTTTTTTTGGATTCATTTTTGTATGGTATAACGCTACATGCCCTCCCAACGAATTCCCTAATAATAAATAATTGTTTAATTTTTTGTGTTGAGCAAATTTCTTTAAAAAAAGCGATAAGCTTTTAACGTTTGTTTTTAATAAGGGTAATGAATAAACGGGTAATTCTGGCATAATAATCTGATAACCAATCTTTGAGAAATGATCAAACACATTATCAAAATTACTTAAATTACCCATTAAACCATGTAAAATAATGAGTGGTGTTCCTTTACCTGTTTCTAAGTAAGAAAATTCTCCTTCTTTTTTTAGGGTATATTTCATTAATTACATTTTAATTATAAGCAAGCTACAAATCTAATTATTTTGGTTCAAAGTACTAAATTTCTTTGCATAAATTAAATATTTTTCAAATATTTCATCCTTTTATTCTAAATAACTATAAATCAATACAATATTTTATAAAAAAGAAAGTTATTAACAAAGTGGTAAAAAATGGTAAAAAGTGGTAATTTTCTTTATATTTGTCATAATATTTAATATATAGTGTGTTTAAGTGGTAAATCTAATTGGAACATATGAATGTAAAGCCGATGTAAAAGGTAGGTTAATGCTACCTTCTATGGTTAAAAAGCAGTTATCTAGTGTTTTGCAAGATGGCTTTGTTTTAAAACGTTCAGTATTTCAGCCTTGTTTAGAATTGTATCCCATGGGGGAATGGAATCAGCTTATGACGAAAGTAAACAAACTAAATAGATTTGTAAAGAAGAATAATGATTTTATTAGAAGGTTTACTGCTGGTGTAAAAGTAATTGAATTAGATGTGTCTGGAAGAATGTTGATTCCAAAAGACTTACATCAGTTTGCAGGAATTAATAAAGAGGTTGTTTTATCATCATCGGTTAATATTATCGAGATCTGGGATAAAGATAAATATGAAAAATCAATTGATGAAGCCACCGTCGATTTTGCTGAATTAGCCGAAGAAGTAATGGGTAATGTAAATGAAGATGGTGATGTTGTATCATAATCCTGTTTTGCTCTTTGAAAGTGTTGATGGTTTAACGATTAAAGAAGACGGTATTTATGTTGATGTTACATTTGGAGGAGGAGGTCATTCTAAAGAGATCTTAAAAAGGTTAAGTGAGAAAGGAAAATTATTTGCATTTGATCAAGATTCTGATGCAATAAAAAATTCTATTGATGATAGTAGATTTACTTTGATCCCCGAAAATTTTAGATATATCAGACGTTTTTTACGATTTCATGGAGTCACTAAAGTGAATGGAATTTTGGCAGATCTAGGTGTTTCATCTCATCAGTTTGATGAAGCTCAACGAGGTTTCTCTACGAGATTTGATGCAGATTTAGATATGCGAATGGATAAAAGCAGCAGTGTTTCGGCTTATGACATCATCAATAAATATGATGAAGAAAAATTGAGTAATGTTTTATTTCAATATGGAGAATTAAGAAATTCAAGGGTTTTGGCCAAAACAATTGTTAATGCCAGAATTAAAAATGAAATTAAAACAAGTTTTGCTTTAAAAAAGGTTTTGCAAAAGTTTTTACCTAAGAATAAAGAACATAAAATTTTAGCACAAATTTTTCAGGCGATACGAATTGAAGTAAATCAGGAAATTGAAGTGTTAAAAGAGTTTTTATTACAAACTCCTGATCTATTAGAAAAAGAAGGAAGATTAAGTGTAATCTCATACCATTCTTTAGAAGACCGGCTGGTAAAAAGGTTTATTCAAAATGGGAAATTTGAGGGTGAGGCAGAAAAAGATTTTTATGGAAATATAAATGTTCCATTCAAAAAAGCAGGAAAGTTAATCATTCCAACAGAACAAGAAATAAAAGAAAATAATCGTGCACGAAGTGCAAAATTAAGAGTGGCAATAAAAAATTAGTAGTCTAAATAAAAAGGGAAATTACAAAAAGTGTCAAAAACCAAACAGACTTTATATGGAATTTTAAAAGGAAATTTTCTTGTTGATAAGGATGCTCAAAAAAATTGGGGTTTTATCATTTTCCTTACAAGTTTGGCTTTGTTGATGATTGGAAGTTCACATAATATTGATAAGAAAGTCCAGAAAATTGCTAATCTCAATAAGCAAAAAAGAGAATTGCGGTCAGAATTTGTTTCAACTCGTTCAGATCTGATGAAATTGAAAATGGAGTCGAGTATAATTAAAGAATTAGAAAATAATGGTTTTTATACCTACATAAATCCTCCTCAAAAAATTAAAGTTAAGATCAAAGATTAGTATGGCAACGCAAAAAAAGCAAATATTAAATAAAACGTATATCCTTTCAGGGTTGATTGTTTTATTTGCTGTAGCCATAATATATAAATTAATTGAAATACAATTTGTTCATGGTGATGATTATAGAAGTTTAGCCGAGCAAAATACCGTAAAGACTTTTGAGATAAAAGCGAATAGAGGAAATGTTTATACTGCTGATGGTAGTTTGTTGGCAACATCAATTTCGAAGTTTGATGTACGAATGGATCCTATTTCAGTATCTGATAAAGATTTTGAAAAAGGTATTAGGGAGTTGAGTAAATCACTTTCTAAAATGTTGGGGAAAAGTGCCGGATTTTATGAAAATAGTATTCGAAAAGCCAGAGCAAATAAGAATCGTTATTTATTTATCACAAGAAATTTAAGTTTTAATGAATATCAGGAATTAAAAAAATTTCCAATTTTCAAGCTTGGCACATATAAGGGAGGCTTGATAATTGAGCAACGCACAGTACGAGAACATCCTATTGGTAAAATGGCTGAAAGAGCAGTTGGATTTGATGATTACCGAGGTAAAGTTGGTATTGAAGGATATTTTTATGAGTATCTAAGAGGAAAAAACGGACAAAGATTAAAGCAAAAGATTGCTAAAGGACAATGGAAGCCGATTAGTGATAATAATGAAATTGAACCTATTGATGGGAGAGATGTTATTACGACAATCGATTTAAAAATTCAAGATATTGCACATTATGCATTGCTGGAACAACTTGAAAAATTTGATGCTGAGCATGGAACTGTTGTTGTAATGGAAACACAAACAGGTGAAATTAAAGCCATTTCAAATTTAGGAAAAACAAAAAAAGGTACTTATAGCGCTCGAAGAAATTATGCTGTATGGGAGTCACATGAGCCAGGTTCTACTTTTAAACTTATGGGAATGGTGGTTGCTTTAGAAGATAAAGTTATTGATACTTCTCAAATTATTGATACAGAGAATGGCGTAATATCTTTTTATAAAAGGAAAGTAAGAGATTCTCATAGAGGTGGCTATGGTAAAATATCAGCTGCAAGAGTATTTGAAGTTTCATCAAACGTTGGGATGGTAAAAATCATCAACGATCATTATAAAGATAATCCAAAAAAATTTATTGACGGATTAAACAGAATGAGTATTGGTAAAAAATTAGGATTGTCAATAAAGGGTGAAGGGAATCCTGTAATTCCAAATCCTGATGATAAAGATAATTGGAATGGATTGTCATTACCGTGGATGGCCTATGGTTATGGTGTTTCGTTTACACCTTTGCAAATATTGACCTTTTATAATGCTATTGCTAATAATGGAGAGATGGTAAAACCACAATTTATAAAAGAGATCCGCACACAGAGTAATTCAATTACAACTTTTGATAAAGAAGTGATCAACCCAAAGATATGTTCGCAAGAAACTATTGATAAGGTTAAAGTAATGATGCAAAATGTAGTAAAAAGAGGAACAGCAGAAAATATTTATAATGATAATTTTTCTATGGCAGGGAAGACAGGTACTTGTCAAACTGATTATTGGAAAGAAAGCGGAACAAAATATATTTCATCGTTTGTAGGTTATTTTCCTGCAGATAATCCAAAATATTCCTGTATAGTAGTTATTCATAAGCCTGATAAAAAGATTGGATATTACGGAAATATTGTTGCAGGTCCTGTATTTAATAAAATTGCTCATAAAATTTATTCTGAAACACCTGTACAGGATGAAATTATTTTAAAAAACGAATTGGTGTCATTTGATAAAAATTATGAGAAATATTATAAAAAAGTAAACACTAATTATAAATCCATGCCAAATGTTAAAAATATGAGTGGAATGGATGCAATTCCCCTATTAGAGAATTTGGGTTTCAGTGTGAATGCAAAAGGTAATGGAAAAGTAAAAGAGCAATCGGTTAAGGCTGGTTCAAAAGTTAAAAAAGGAACTGAAATAGTTTTAAATCTATCATAAAATAAGGTTGAAAAATTTAAAAGACATACTGTTTAAAATTGCAATTGAAGCTGTAAATGGCACAACTGATGTTAAGATCAATAGTATTGCCTTTGATTCTAGAAAAGTAGAAGAAAGAACATTGTTTATTGCTCAAAAGGGTCTTTTATTTGATGGACATAATTTTATAGATAATGCAATAAAAAATGGAGGAGTAGCTATTATTTGTGAAGTATTCCCCAAAGTATTACAAAAAAATATTACTTATATACAAGTTAAGAATAGTGATGAAGCTTTAGCAGTAATAGCTTCAAATTATTATGATAATCCTTCCGGAAAATTAAAACTAATTGGCGTAACTGGTACAAACGGAAAAACAACGATTGCAACTTTATTGTATACGCTTTTTAAAGATGCAGGATTTAAAAGCGGACTTTTATCTACAATTAAGATAATGGTTGATGAAGAAGAATTTCCGGCAACACATACAACTCCTGATTCAATAACAATCAATCAATATTTACACAAAATGGTAAATCAAGGTATTAGTTATTGTTTTATGGAAGTCAGTTCACATGGAATTCATCAAAAAAGAACCTCAGGATTAGAATTTGATGGAGGAGTTTTTACAAATTTAACCCATGATCACTTAGATTACCACAACTCATTTGCAACATACAGAGATGTAAAGAAGAAATTTTTTGATAATTTACCAAAATCTGCTTTCGCTTTAGTGAATATTGATGATAAGAATGGTGAGTTCATGTTGCAAAATACAAAGGCTCAAAAATACACCTATGCTTTAAAAACTGTAGCTGATTATAAGGGTAGAATAATTGAAAATCAGTTTGATGGTTTATTGTTGAATATAAATGATCAGGAAGTTTATACAAAGCTAATTGGGAATTTTAATGCATACAATTTATTGGCAATTTACGCTACTGCGGATTTATTGGGAATGGAAAAATTGGAGGCTTTAAGGTTAATCAGTATGCTTAAAACTGTTGATGGAAGGTTTCAGTATGCTATATCAAAAAGTGATATTACAGCTATTGTAGATTATGCACACACACCTGATGCCTTAAAAAATGTATTAGAAACGATTAATTTAATCCGATCCCAAAATGAACAGGTAATTACAGTAGTTGGATGTGGTGGTGATCGAGACAAAGATAAAAGGCCGAAAATGGGAAATATAGCTTCTACTTTAAGTAATCAGGTAATTTTTACTTCAGACAACCCTAGAAGTGAAGATCCAGATACAATTATTAGAGATATAGAAGCAGGTGTTTTAACTGAAAATTTCAGAAAAACAATTTCAATTACTGATAGAAAGCAAGCAATTAAAACTGCTTGTAAAATAGCCGATAAAGGAGACATAATTTTAATAGCCGGAAAAGGCCACGAAACTTATCAGATTATTGGAAATATAAGATCTGATTTTGATGATTTTAAAATTGTAAATGAATTATTAACGGAAATGAATAAATAACGATGTTATACTATTTATTTGATTATTTAGATAACCAACATAATCTGGCAGGCGCAGGATTGTTTCAATACATTTCTTTCCGTTCTGCAATGGCATTCTCATTTTCATTATTGATCTCAACTATTTATGGTAGAAAGATTATTGATAAATTAAGGCGATTACAGGTAGGAGAGTCTATTCGTGATTTAGGTTTACATGGTCAGGTTGAAAAAACCGGAACCCCTACTATGGGTGGTTTGATTATCATATTTGCAACCTTAGTTCCTGTATTTCTTTTAGCAAAACTACACAATATTTATATTATTTTATTGATTGTAACTACCCTTTGGATGGGTATGATTGGTTTTATAGATGATTATATCAAGGTATTTAAAAAGAATAAAGAAGGTTTAAAAGGTAGGTTTAAAATAGTTGGTCAGGTCATTCTGGGAGCTTTTGTTGGCATTGTTCTTTATTTTAATCCGGATGTAGTTGTAAAAGAAAAATTACGTGGTGATCAGATTGTTAAAATTGAACAATTAACCAATTCCACCAGTGATTTTACAGAGGCTCATAAATCAACAAAAACAACTATTCCTTTTGTAAAGAATAATGAGTTTGACTATGCAAGTTTATTGAGTTGGGCTGGAGAAGGTGCTAAAGATTATGTATGGTTATTATTTGTAGGTATAGTAATATTTATAATTACTGCTGTTTCTAATGGAGCTAACTTAACGGATGGAATAGATGGCTTGGCAGCCGGGAGCTCGGCAATAATTGTTCTGGCATTGGCTGTATTTTCATGGGTTTCAGGTAATATCATTTTTGCTGATTATTTGGATGTGATGTATATACCTAACTCTGGTGAAATGACTATTTTTCTTAGTGCTTTTGTAGGGGGTCTTGTTGGATTCTTATGGTATAATACATATCCGGCGCAAGTATTTATGGGCGATATTGGAAGTTTAACAATTGGAGGCATAATTGCTGTTCTGGCTATTGCTGTACGAAAAGAATTACTTCTGCCGATTTTAGCTGGAGTCTTTTTAGTAGAAAATTTATCGGTTGTGATGCAGGTTTCCTATTTTAAATATACAAAGAAAAAATATGGAACAGGTAAGCGTATATTTTTAATGTCACCCTTGCATCATCATTACCAAAAAAGTGGTTATCACGAAAGTAAAATCGCTACTAGATTTTGGATCGTAGGTATTTTACTTGCAGTCCTATCCATAGTAACATTAAAAGTAAGATAATAATTAATAAAAATTTAAGTAAATGAGTATTTCGGCTTTTGCAATTCAACAAAATTTTAATACAAAAAATGCCATGGCATCTAAAATGATCTCTGAGCTGTTACATGTTCGCAAAGAGACAATAAGAGAATGTTTGGCGATTTGTGATCAAGATGAACACAGATTGGAAGAAGTTCTTAAGATCAATGGTGTTCAATATATTAATGATTCACAAGCCGAAAATGTCAATGCTGTATATTTTGCTCTAGATAGTGTGGAATATCCTATAGTCTGGATTGTTGGAGGAGTTGACAAAGGGAATGATTATGAACCTTTGTTGCCTTTGGTTAGAGAAAAAGTGAAAGCCATTATTTGTATGGGTAAGAATAATCATAATATTATTAAAACTTTTGTAAATGTTGTTGATTTTATGATTGAAACACCTAGTGTGAGTGAAGCTGTAAATATAGCTTATAAACTAACCGAAAAGGGAGATGCGGTATTGTTATCGCCGGCATGTGAAGGCTATGATATGTTTGATGGTCATGAAGATAGAGGAAAAAAATTTAGACAAGCCGTTAGAAAACTATAATTTATTAAAAATACTTTATTAGTATAAATGAAACAGCTATTAGCAAATATAAAAGGAGATAAAACCATATGGGCAATCATTGCCGTGTTGGCTATTTTTTCATTTTTACCTGTGTATAGTTCAAGTACAAATCTTGTTTATGTTACCGGAAAAGGTACCACTTTTGGGTATTTAATAAAGCATGCTATTCTTATATTACTTGGTTTTGTAATTGTTTATGCAACACATAAAATACCGTATAAGTATTTTAGTGGATTGTCTGTTTTATTGATGCCTGTAGTTGTGCTTTTACTTATTTTTACGATGACTCAAGGAACCGTGATTAGCGGAGCCAACGCCAGTAGATGGATTCAAATTCCGTTTGTAGGAATGGGATTTCAAACATCAACTTTGGCAGTTGTAGTTGTTATGATGTTTGTGGCAAGATATCTAGCTCGTAACAGAGATAAACAGATTATTTTTAAAGAGAGTATTTTATATTTATGGTTGCCTGTTGCAATTATTTTGATGCTTATTTTACCTGCAAATTTTTCAACAACTGCAATTGCTTTTGTAATGGTAATGCTTTTGGTATTTCTTGGAGGTTATCCCATTAAATATATTATGTACATTTTAGGGATGGCAGTTTTAGTTTTTGCCATTTTTTTACTTACTGCAAAAGCTTTTCCCGATGTAATAAAAAACACTAGAATTCAAACCTGGAGCAGTAGAATTGAAAATTTCTCATCAGGAGAAAGTGAAAATAATTATCAGGCTGAAAAAGCCAAAATAGCCATAGCTTCTGGTGAAATTAATGGTAAAGGTCCGGGTAAAAGTGTGCAAAAAAACTTCTTACCACAATCATCTTCCGATTTTATCTATGCGATTATAGTAGAAGAATTTGGCTTAATTGGCGCAATTTTAATAGTATTATTATATTTGGGATTACTTTTTAGAATAGTGATCATAACAACAAAAACTGATACTATTTTTGGCACTTTATTAGCATTAGGTGTTGGGATACCCATTATATTTCAAGCTTTTATAAATATTGCTGTTGCTGTTGGTTTGTTTCCGGTAACTGGTCAACCTTTACCTTTGATAAGTACGGGAGGCACTTCAATTTGGATGACTTGTTTTGCGATTGGAGTAGTATTGAGTATAAGCGTAGCGAATAAAGAAAAAGTTAAAGAAAGTAACGAGGATATTGAATTAGAAAACCCTTTAGATATTTTACATGAAGCAGTCGGTTAACATATTGTTGAGTGGAGGGGGAACAGGCGGACATATCTACCCGGCAATTGCAATTGCAAATGAATTAAAAAGCAGGATTCAAAATGCAAATTTTTTATTTGTTGGAGCAAATGACAGGATGGAAATGGAAAAAGTTCCTCAGGCAGGTTATAAGATCAAAGGATTGAATATTTCAGGATTGAATAGAAGTTTATCAATAAAAAATTTAACGTTTCCATTTAAATTGATCGATAGTTTATACAAAGCTAAAAATATTATTAAAGAATATAAACCAGATGTAGTTATAGGAACAGGAGGTTTTGCTTCTGGGCCAACATTGTTCATGGCTAATAAAAAAAATATACCGACTTTAATTCAAGAACAGAATTCTTTCCCGGGTATTACTAATAAATTGTTGGCCAAGAATGCACAAAATATTTGTGTGGCTTATGGTGGATTGGATAAGTATTTTCCACAGGATAAAATTATCATGACGGGTAATCCTGTAAGACAAGATATTCTTGATATTTCAAAAAAAAGAGAAGATGCAATAAAGTATTTTAAGCTTGATGGAAATAAAAAAACATTGGTAGTATTAGGAGGTAGTTTGGGTGCCAGAGCAATTAATAAAATTATTGAAAAAAATTTACAGGAATTACTTAAAAATGATCTTCAAATTATATGGCAAACAGGAAAATTATATTTTGATGATTATAGAAAATACGATCAAAAAGAAGGAGTACAAACACATGCTTTTATTCAAAAAATGGATTTTCTATATGCTGCTGCTGATATTTTGATAAGTAGAGCAGGAGCTGGTACAATTTCAGAATTGTGCTTGGTAGGTAAACCGGTAATTTTTATTCCGTCACCAAATGTTGCCGAAGATCATCAAACCAAAAATGCTATGGCAGTTAAAAAAAATAATGCTGCAATAATGATTAAAGAGGATGAATTAAAGGGATTTTCAAAGGAATTTGATAAGCTTTTTGAAGACGAACAATTGCAAAAAGAATTGAGTAATAATATTAAAAATATGGCTTTGCCAAATGCAACAGCAAAAATTGCTGATGCCGTTGAAGCTTTGTTAAACTGAAATGAATATAATGTGCTAAATACTTTGGTTACTATGGCAAATAAAAGTTTGATTAGGGGATTTAACTTTTAGTTTGCCATAGTTTTAATAATGAAAATATCAAAATTAAAATTGAAAAAATATATTGTACATATTAAATTTACAGCTCTTTTCTTACTGGTTTTGTTTTTATACGGATTTGCTGCAAATAGACATTACATTAAAAAGATTGAAAAAATAGACATTGAATTTAAAAATGGAAATAACCTATTTATCACTTATGAAACGGTTAATAAATTGTTAATACAAAATATTGATAGCACAAAAAATCAAACAATAGAAAGTTTACATTTGAATAATTTAGAAAAATCTGTCAAAATAAATGCAATGATCCAGAATGCTGAAATTTATTCTACAATTGATAATAAATTAGGCGCGATTATTACACAAAGAACCCCTGTTTTAAGAGTAGTTAATGGATTAGAATCATATTATTATGATGAATTTGGTAAAAAAATGCCATTGTCTAAAAATTATTCGGCTCGTGTACCAATTGTTTCGAGTAAAATAGATAAAGATAATAATTCAGATATTATCAATTTATCGAACAGAATTAAAGAGGATGATTTTTTAAAAAAGCAAGTTATTGGTATAGATCAAAATGAGAAAGAAGGTGTTAATCAATTTATTTTGAAAACCAGAATTGGAGACCAAATTATTATTTTGGGAACTGTACAGAATTTTAATAATAAAAAAAATAAACTAAAAGCATTTTATCAAAAAGCTTTAGCTGATAGTACTTTAAAAAATTTTGACACCATTAATTTAAAGTATAAAAATCAAGTTGTTTGCACAAAAAAGTAAAATATGGAAAATGAAAACATTGCGGTTGGTTTAGATATTGGAACAACAAAGATTGTTGCAATGGTAGGTAAAAATGATACCTATAACAAAATTGAGGTGCTTGGTTTGGGTAGGGCCAAAAGTTTGGGTGTACACAGGGGAGTTGTAAATAATATTACTCAAACAATCCAGTCTATTCAACAGGCTATTGATCAGGCCGAAGCTACATCCGGAAAGAAAATTGAAAAAGTAGATGTTGGAATTGCAGGTCAGCATATTCGTAGTTTACATCACAGTGATTATATAACACGGTCATATCCAGATAGAGTAATCGATGAAAATGATATTGAAAGATTGATCAATCAGGTTTATAAATTGGTAATGCTTCCCGGTGAGGAGATTATTCATGTTTTACCTCAAGATTATAAAGTTGATGGTCAGGCCGAAATAAAAACACCCACTGGTATGTATGGAGGAAGGCTAGAAGCCAATTTTCATGTAGTTGTTGGGCAAGTTTCATCAATAAGAAATATTGGAAGATGTATTAAAAGTGCCGGCCTAGAATTATCAAGTATAACACTTGAACCGTTGGCCTCTGCAAATGCAGTTTTGAGTCAGGAAGAAAAAGAAGCCGGTGTTGCTTTGATTGATATTGGTGGAGGTACAACTGATTTGGCGATTTTTAAAGATGGAATTATAAGGCATACCGCAGTTATTCCATTTGGTGGTGGTGTAATTACAGAAGATATTAAAGAAGGATGTTCGATCATTGAGAAACAAGCTGAATTGCTAAAAACCAAGTTTGGCTCAGCTTGGCCCGGTGAAAATAAAGATAATGAAATTGTTTCAATTCCAGGTTTGAGAGGTAGGGATCCAAAAGAGATAACATTAAAAAATCTTTCAAAAATTATTCATGCACGAATTGTTGAGATCGTAGAACAAGTATTTTTAGAGATAAAAAATTATGGTTTTGAAGATAATAAGAAAAAATTAATTGCAGGAATTGTTTTAACCGGAGGAGGAGCTCAACTTAAACATATCAAACAATTAGTTGAATATATTACAGGTATGGATACCCGTATTGGATATCCAAATGAGCATTTGTCGAGTAGTAGTGATGTAGAATTATCCAGTCCGATCTATGCAACTGCTGTTGGATTATTGATGAATGGATTGAATGAGTATGATAAAAAAGATAAAAAGGATAAAATTGAATCACAACAAGAAACTGTAAAGGATGCAACAGTCTCTAATGAAGGTCCAAAGAAAACGGTCTTTGATAAATGGATAGAAAAGTTTAGAGATTTTTTAGAAAACGCAGAATAAAATAAAAAAATAGCAGAATAGAAAAAATATTAGTAATAAAACCTTTTAAGAAAAAGTTATGAGTAGTATAGATTTAACCAACATTTCATTTGATTTACCTAAGAACCAGTCTAATGTAATTAAAGTAATTGGCGTAGGAGGCGGAGGAAGTAATGCGATTAATCACATGTTTTCAAAAGGAATCAAAGGAGTTGATTTTGTAGTTTGTAACACTGATTCGCAAGCTTTGCATAACAGTCCTGTTCCAACTAAAATTCAGTTAGGTGCTACACTTACCGAAGGATTAGGTGCAGGTGCCAATCCAACGATTGGTAAAGAAGCTGCTTTGGAAAGTATTGATGATATCAGAGACATGTTAGACAAAAGATCAAAAATGTTGTTTATTACTGTTGGAATGGGTGGAGGTACAGGTACCGGTGCTGCACCTGTTATTGCAAAAATTGCCAAAGAAATGAATATTCTAACTGTAGGAATAGTTACAACACCATTTAGTTTTGAGGGTAAAATGCGTAATGAACAAGCCCAAATAGGAATTGAAAAATTACGTAAACATGTTGATTCTTTGGTAGTAATTAATAATAACAAATTACGTGAAGTTTATGGTAACTTAGGTTTTAAAGCAGGTTTTACAAAGGCTGATGAAGTTTTGTCAACAGCTGCTACAGGAATTGCACAGGTAATAACACATCATTACACTCAAAATATTGACTTAAGAGATGCTAAAACAGTGCTATCTGATAGTGGAACTGCTATTATGGGTTCTGGTTCTGCTACTGGAATTAATCGTGCACAAAGTGCTATTACTAAAGCATTAGATTCACCTTTATTAAATGACAATAAAATTACAGGAGCAAAAAGAGTTCTGTTATTAATTGTTTCTGGAACTTCTGAAGTAACCATTGATGAAATTGGAGAAATTAATGATTATATCCAATCTGAAGCCAAAACTAATGTTGATATAATAATGGGTGTAGGTGAAGATGAAAATTTAGGAGAATCTATTTCGGTGACTGTGATTGCAACCGGATTTAACATTGAACTTCAAAATGAGTTCACGAGTAATGATTCTAAAAAAATTGTTCATAATTTGGTAGATGAAAATGAAAAAAAGGATACAAAAAAAGAAGAACTTCCAAAAAAGGAATCTTCTAAAATTGTGAAACATCATGTATTGCTAGAAGAAATACCAGAAAATGAACAAGAGGTTGTAAATTTAAATGTTGAACATGAAGATGTAGTGCAAAAGGGTAAGGATGAATTAAAGGATGAGTTTATTATATCTACTACAACTGAAGAGAAAATTCAAGAACCAGAAAGTACAATTAAAGAAATTAATAAAAATCAATTTTCATTTACTTTTGATCTGCCCATTCAAAAAACAAAAACTGTTGAAAGTGCTATTAATAAAAATATTCATATTAATGATATTGAAATAATTGGGTTAGAAGAGATTAAACCACAAGTTTTTAAGGATAATAAAGTTAGACATACTTTAGAGATAGAAGATGAATTTGCTCCTGAATTAAAAGTATTAAATGATATTAAGGATGATTCTCAGAAAGATAATGATTTGGAATTTGAGTTGAGGGTAGATAAAAAGCCTAATCAAAATGAAGAAAAAATTACAGATAATAGTATAATTGAGAATGAAGTATCTCCTTTAAATCTTACTATATCTGAATTAAAGAACAGAGCAGATGATAGAAGAAACAGGATGAAGGAGTTTAATTATAAATTTATAAATAAAGTTCATCAAAATGTTGATGAAATGGAAAATCAACCTGCATATAAACGTTTAGGAGTTGATATTAATGAAGTAAGTTTATCTACAGAAACTCAAAAAAATAAATCCAGAACCACACTTGGTGTGGATGATAATGATGAAATACAAATACGATCAAATAACTCTTTTTTACATGATAATGTTGATTAGTTTAATTAAATTTTAGTTTTTTTAGTTAGTGGGAAAATCCGGAACAGAAATCTGTTTCGGATTTTTTGAAAATAAATTTTTACAATCTGAATATAAATATTTAGAATATAATAAAGAAAGAGATCAAAATTTTGAATACTATTTCAAAATTATTCTTTTAGTAGCCTGACTATTTCCAACGCTGATCTTTAAAAAATAGATTCCTTTATCAACTTGATTTAATTCTAGTTCGAAAGAATTTTCAATTATCTTATTTTTTTTGTAGATCAATTTACCCGTGATATCATAAATCGAAATTTGCATTTCTTCATTCCCTTTACGTTGAATAAAAAAAGTACCATAGGAAGGGTTTGGATAAACATTAAAAACAGTTTTTTCAAAATCATTTACCGCTAAAATTGCTGTAGCATCAATAGTAAAATTATCAATTACAGCACCTTCTTGATTAGCAGCCTGATCAGTGGCAAATACAAATCTAAAAATTATATTTGATTCATTTTGGAGTGCTGCCAGATCATAACTGTATTCTTTTAAAGTAGTATCAGTACCTGTCCACTGTTTACCAACAGTTATAGGTCTTTGAGGATCAATAAAACTACTGTTATACCAGTTTGGATCACTAGCAGTACCTAGAATCTCCCATGTTTTACCATTGTCAACAGTATATTCCATATACAAAACATCCCAATCTTTTTCAATATCAAATACCATATCAAATTTTAAAACAGGATTTTCTAATTGCGTTAAATTATAACATGGTGAGATTAGATAACTCACAGTTTCATCAGTGTAATTTTCGGTCAGGTTTGTTACATAACCACTTTCAATAATACTGTTGAATTTTGTAGTTGTTGGTTTGCCTTTTTGCCATAGATCTATATCTTTTCCAATGGTTTGAGTTAACCATTCATCTTCATTAACATCACCAAAAGTATTAACATATTGACCTGTAGATGAATTGTTAACGGTAAAATTTACAGAAGCTGAATTGTTTTCAGCGAAAGCATCATTATTAATGTTAATACTAATGCTTAGATCATGGATGCCAAAATCCAAAGAATTATTTGAGTGCAAACTGATCTCTTTATTTTGCCCTGAAGGAATACTTCCATTATATTGAAAATTGAAATCTTCATTGTCAATACTATAATTAACAGTAACGGTGTTAATAATGTTTAAGCCGTTATTTTTAACCAGAATTTTTGGTGTTATTCCACTGCATTGTACACTATTATTACTTAGAATATCAACTAAGCTGATGTCATTATTTGCCTTTATAACTTCAATAGGTGATTGCCAAACGCCCCTGCCATAAGTTCCTGCAGTTATTGTTTTTTCTTCTGTATTTATTTCGATATCTTTTATTGGTACATTGGGCAAATCGGTAGCGTACACTTCCCAATCTGTCATTTTATCATTGATATGGTAAACACCTAAACTAGTACCTAAATACAGATCATTTTGTAAACTCAGGTTTTGGTGTTTGATGACTAATTTTGGCTCGTTTGGCAGATTTAAAGAAATATTTTCGAAATTAGTACCACCATCAGTTGATTTATAGACGCCATTATTAAAAAAACCACCTACAGTTATATATACAATATCATTATTGTTACTATTAATATCTATTGAGCTGATTATATAAGGAAATTCATAAGTTGACTTGGTAAAAGTTAAGCCTCCATCTGTACTTTTATATAAATATTTACTTCTAGACACATAGATAAGATCATTATTATTTGGAGAAATATCAATATTATTTAAGTTGCCTCCAAAAATTTTATCAGATACAGCCTCCCAGTCATTATTAATTAATTTGTAAAGTTTTTCATACCCTGCATAAATAACGCCATCTTTATTTAAAACTAGCGGTGTAACCCAATTACCACCCCTGTCACTTGAACCATCAACTTCATCTGCCGGAGCTGTGGCAATGATTACACCCTCAGTTTCACCACCATTATGAGTCATATTTAAGCTGCTGCCAAATTGTGTAAAGCCGTAGTAAACATTTTGATCATTTGGATCAACAGCACAATCCATTCCATCACCACCATGATATCTATGCCAAATATTATTGCTAAAAGCAAAACCACCATTATCTTGTAAACCACCAACTATATTTGCTATTGAATGTTTTGCTGTAGATATTTTGTAATACTGACTAATATTCAATGTTTCAGTTAGATCTGTAAAAGAATTTCCGTTATTAGAAGATTCGTAGATTCCGCCATCGGTACCTGCATATAATTTATTATTGAAGTATCTTAAAAAATGGATATCAGCATGTGTATAAGCAGGTTCGGAAGGATTCCACCAATGATTTATTTGTGTAAAATTATCACCTCCATCAGATGATTTCCAGATATCTAAAACGCCTACAAAAACTAAATTTTCATCATTAGGAGAAACAGTCAAAGACATGTCATACCAGGCTTGTTTGCTTACAAAGATATCATCGGTCTCAAGGGTTTTCGTGAAAGTTTCTCCACTATTGGTTGATTTGTATAGACCTTGAAATGAATTGTCATCTTTGGCACTTAAAACATATACTATTTCAGGATTTGCCGGACTAACACCAATCGTAAATCTAGAAGGATTATCAGCTACTGGATCAGGTAAGTTATTTAAAATTTGCGTAAAAGTATCACCAGTATTAGTAGATTTATAAAATTTTGAAGATGTTACAGCATATATGATATTAGGATCTCCGGGTTTAAGTTTAATATCTCTAATATTTCCACTTAATTTTCTTTGCCAGTTGGCTCCGGCATCTTCTGATTTATAAAAGCCTTCATTTGTTGCAACCCAAAGCATATTTGAATTGTTGGGATTAATAAAAATTTCATTAGCTGATGCATTAACAGCATTGAAAGTTAATCCTGTTTTATTCCAGGTATTTCCACCATTGGTCGATTTCATTACACCAACACTGTATGTATCACGAGCATCATCATCACCGGTAACAATATATACTATATTCGAATTATTTGGGTCGATTGCAATACCGGAAACACCAATCTGGGGAATATTATCTGATAATGGTATCCAATTTGTCCCGGCATCCGTTGATTTCCATATACCTCCCGAAGGAGCACCAACATAAAATATATTAGGATTATTTGGGTCAATAATAAAACTATTGATCCTTCCTTGTCCCGTTTTTACATTTGTAGTATAAGGACCTAACGATTGCCAGTTACTTATATTATCCGATTTATTTGCAATCTCATTTTTATGTTCCCATGATTGCCAAAGCATTGAAGGAGGTGCTATACTTCCATCTTTAAGTGTGTAATATTTCCAATGATCTTCCCAACGTTTAAAAGGTTTAAAACCACTACCTTTTGCTTCCCAATCTTTATCTTTAAAATAATCATTAAAACTTTTACTAAGATCTTGGAATGTACTTTTAGAAGCAGTTGATGCTTTTTGTTGATTTTGAATCCAGGGAGCATTTTCATTATACTGAGCCTTAATATTTAGGCTCAGAAAAAGAATTATAAATATGCTGGTGAATATTTTTATCATAACAAGGGTTAATAGCAATTCTAATATTTTTCAAAGATATGAAAATTTAACTATTTAATTTTGAGCTTCTTCAATATTATAGAATCGTTTTCTTTTTTATCTGAAATTACTTTTTTCATATCTTCATTGGGTATGGTAGCTGATAAAACATAATGGGCGATCTTCCAATTATTATCATCTCTAACTATAACTCCTGACCCTCTACAAATACCCATCCATGTATCTAAAATTTCATCAAACCAGGCGGTTTTTTGATCTGAAGAAAAATAAATATTTCTATTAATTGAAGTAAAATTCCAGGTTTCTTTTTTATCAAAAAAAGGTTTTGCAAATTCTTTAAATTTTTGTTTGCTCCAAACTTCACTGGCATCTGTACCTACAAAAACACTATTTGAGGTCATTTTATTAAAGTAAGCGTCAAAATTTGAATCAGCAACATCTTTATGCCATTGATTTAATGTATTATTAATCTCATTTTTATTCTTTTCTAGATTTTGTGAAAAAGAAAATATAGAAAGTAAAAGAAAAAATGCACAGATTATCAGTGTATTATCTTTTTTCATTTGGGAATATTTAATTTATTTGCGGGCAACTTTAATGGTCTTTTCTCAATAATAGTTTTTGATTTTAAAGAATCATTAGTTACAATCTCATCAATAAAATCTTTGAGTTGTTCATTTAACTCCTTTTGAGTTAAATTATTGTTGATCTTTGAATTAAGTGCAGAAAAGGCTTCGTAGATCTTAGTGTATTCTTTATGAATTTCTTCTTCTGTAATAATAGAAATTTTTGACATGTCTTCTATACGCAAAGCTTCATTATGAATTATGTTTAACCTGATCTTTATTGAAGGAGTTTGTAGCTCTTCAATACGAATAGAATCTTTTAATTCTTGTGCTAGTTTTGCGAGCTCTTCAGCATTTAACAAAGATTCTTCTGGAGTATAGATCTTATTTTCATTTAAAAATTTGCTAAATCTCTGATATTCTCCCCAATCCTGCATGAAAATTTTAGATTTAGGAGTCAATTTTTCATTGATCTTCAGAGTATATTTTTTTATGCTATCCGCTTTTTTTTCTTGAAGAATTACTGTTTCTTTTTTCAAAGACTTATTATTACAAGAAAAAAGAATTGATAGAAATATTAATAAAAGAAGTGATCTACTTAACATAAGTTTATAATATATGAAAATCCAAAAATAGAAAAAATTTTGTATCAATTTTGTAATGTGTCTAAACTTTTTTATTTCCTAAATTCATTATATTTGTACTCCAAATACAAATATAATGGATAATAAAATTCTCGTTATTGGTGCCAGCGGTCAGATAGGAACTGAGCTCACATTAAAATTACGTCAAATATATGGAAATAATAATGTAATTGCTTCAGATATAAGGAATGGAAATTATGAAGTTATGGAATCAGGCCCTTTTGAAATATTGGATGTGATGCAAAAAAATGACATTTTAAAAGTAGCCCAAAAACATGAGATAAAGCAAGTGTATTTAATGGCTGCCATGTTATCGGCTATAGCCGAAAAAAAGCCAAAAAACGCATGGGAATTAAATATGAATTCACTATTTAACGTGCTTGATCTTGCACGAGAAAAAGTTATTGACAAAGTTTTTTGGCCGAGTTCAATTGCAGTTTTTGGACCTTCATCGCCAAAGCAAAACACACCACAATTAACTGTGATGAATCCAACAACGGTATATGGTATTAGTAAATTGGCAGGTGAAAGTTGGTGTGCTTATTACCATGACAAGTATGATGTTGAAGTTTGTAGTGTGCGTTATCCGGGTATTATTAGTTATAAAACAAATCCGGGAGGAGGTACAACAGATTATGCTGTTGAAATATTTCATGGGGCAAAAGCACATAAATCATATACTAGTTTTTTAAATGAAAATACAGTTTTACCTATGATGTATATGGATGATGCGATTAATGCCACTATAAAAATTATGCAGCATAAGAAATTTGAAAAATATACTTCTTATAATCTTTCAGCGGTTAGTTTTTCACCAAGAGAAATTTCCGAAGCTATTAAAAAACATATACCTGATTTTACAATAAGTTACAAACCAGATAATCGACAGGAAATTGCTGAAAGTTGGCCCCAGACTATTGATGATAAACAAGCAAGAAAAGACTGGAATTGGGAACACAAAGTTGATTTGGATAAGCTTGTAAAAGAAATGCTGCAAGGATTACACTTTACTGTTTAGTTTTTAATTTACAAATTTAATTGCGATATGTTAGTTGATTATAGTTTATTGAGTGAAACTTCAAAATTTTTTGTTTTTCCATGTAGCAGGAAATTTTATCCGGATGAATTAAGCGTAGTAAATCAAAAAATTGAAATTTTCTTACAAGAACTTCCTGGGATCGATTCTTTTTTTGAGATCAAATATCAACGTTTTATTATCATAATCATTTCAGAGCATACACCATTGAAAATTGATCAAAATGATGCCTTAATCAATTTATTACAAACCATGGAAAGTGAATTTAACTTTACTTTAATAGATAAGGTGAAAGTGTTTTATAAGCAAGGTGAGTATGTACAGGTAAAAGAAATTTCTGATTTTAAAAAATTGATCAAAAACAGGGGAGTTTCTAAAAAAACTATTGTTTTTAATAATTTTATCAATACAAAATTAGAATATGATTGTTGCTGGGAAGTTCCAGCAACTGAGAGTTGGATCTCACATTTGTTTTAAGAATTACAAAAGGTTAAATAGCTCCTTCACATAATTCTCTGGAGATATAGCATTTTCAACATCAAAATCTCCACTTTTTGTTCTTCTCAATGCAGATAAATATGCCCCTGAATTTAATGCTTTGCCAAAGTCATTTGCCAATGAACGAATATAGGTTCCTTTACCGCAAACTACTTTAAAATCAACATTAGGTAAGTCGATCTTAGTTATTTTAAAGTCGTAAATATTTATCTTTCTTGATTTGATCTCTGTTGTTTCGCCTTTTCTGGCCAATTCATATAACCTAATGCCATCTTTTTTAATTGCAGAAAACAAGGGAGGATACTGGTCAATTTCACCTATAAAAGTTTTAGTTATCGAATTTATTTTTTCTGTTGTGATATGATCTATTGGAAAAGTTTCGTTTATCTCAGTTTCAAGATCGTAAGAAGGTGTTGTTGCACCAAGGGTAATGGTCCCTGTATATTCTTTAGTTTCTGCTTGAATTTGATCAATTTTTTTGGTAAATTTTCCTGTACAAATCACTAACAAACCTGTTGCTAAAGGATCAAGAGTTCCGGCATGGCCAACCTTAATTTTTTTAATATTGAAGTTTTTTTGAATTGCCCCTCTTAATTTTTTTACAACCTGAAAGGATGTCCATTGTAAAGGTTTATCAATTAAGATAATCTGACCGTTTTGAAAATCTTCAAATTCCATTTAATTATTTAAAGCATAGGTAATTGCAATTAAACCTACAATTGTACAATAAATAGCAAAGTAAGAAAGCTTACTTCTTTTTACCAGTGAGATCATCCAATTACAAGCAAAAAGTCCAGAAATAAATGCAGCTATAAAACCTGCACTCATTACACCAAATTGTTCGTTTTGAAAATTTATCTCACCACTCATAAAATCTTTGGCAACTTTACCAAAAATCAAAGGGACGACCATTAAAAATGAAAATCGTGCTGCTTTTATTCTGTCAACTCCTAGTAATACCGAAGCTGAAATAGTTGCTCCTGAACGTGAAATCCCAGGCAGCATAGCTATTGCCTGAGCTATCCCAATAATAAATGATTTTTTATAGGTAACACTTTTATCGGTATTTTTAGCCTTATCTGCAAGTAATAAAAGAAATGCTGTAACTAATAACATAATACCAACAAATAAAATTTTTCCACCAAACAGTTGTTCTAATTCATCTTCAAAAAATAAACCGATTATCACAGCAGGGATCATTGATATGATGATTTTTATTGAAAATTCAAGCTCTTCATTCCATTTAAACTGAAACAAACCTTTAAGAATAGTAAAAACTTCTTTTCTAAAAACGACGATTGTACTTAAAGCTGTTGCAAAATGCAAGACAACTGTAAAAGTTAAGCTATCCTGAGCTATGAGTTTTTCACCAAATAGAGCCTTTCCGAGTTCTAAATGACCACTTGATGAAACGGGTAAAAATTCAGTTAAACCCTGAACTATTCCAAGAATAATTGCTTCTAATAAACTCATAAGATTAGTGTTGAAAAGTAAAGTTGAATTAACAATTATTCTTTCTTATTTTTTTTAATTGGATTTGCAAAAATGGCATATATTTCTACCGCTAAACCAATAAGAACTATTGTTGGTGCTAATCTGATTCTTTGAAAATTGTAGATATTTTTATTAAAAATTGTAGGATCATCACTGCCACCACCATTCATTAAGGCAAATCCAATCAAAATAATAACTACACCGATGATCATTATTATATAATTTTTTTTACCGAATAAGAATTCGCCTTCTTCTTTTATAGTTTTTTTCTTTACCATATAATTAAATTTAGTAATACAACTCGTCGGTTTTCAAATTTAAGAACCTTTGTGTTGCAAAAAAGGTACTCAACCAGGTGATTATAATACCAATAAGGAATATGCCGCCAAATAAACTTAATATCTGTAATTTATCATTGATAAAATTAAACTCGGGATAATTTTTATGGATATAATATATTATTCCACTTAAACCTAGTAAAGCAAAAAATGCACCAATAATTCCAAGTTTAATACTTCTCCAAATAAAAGGTTTCCTAATAAAACTTTTTGTAGCACCTACCATTTGCATGGTTTTAATAGTAAAACGTTTTGAATAAACTGATAAACGTAAGGAACTATTGATTAAAACGACAACAATTAGTGTAGATAAAGCGCTAAATATCAAGATAAAAAAACTAATTCGTCTTACGTTTTTTGTAAGAAGATCAATAAGTGGTTTATCATAAGAAACTTCAGAAATAAATTGGTTATTAGTATATATTTTTTCAATTTTAGCCATTTGCTCAGGAGTTACAAAATCGGCTTTTACATTGATGTCAATTGCATTTTGTAAAGGATTATAACCTAAAAAATTCATAAAATCTTCACCATTTTCTTTTTTATAAATTTCTGCGGCTTCATCTTTAGATATAAATCTTGTATTTTTTGTAAAAGGTTCTTTATCAATCGAAACTAGTAATTTATCAATTCCTTCTTTTTTTACATCATTCTTTATAAAAAGTGTAATAGCAGCTTGTTCTTTAAAATGATTGGAAACTTTCTTAGTGTTGATTACTAATAAGCCCAATAATCCTAATAAAAATAATACCAAAGCAATACTGATGACAACTGAAATATACGAAGAACGCAAACGGCGTTTGTGGTATTTTTCAAAAGATTTACTCATAGATTTACTTAAAAATTTCGATTTGCAAGTTACTTAATTCAAACCATTTTGCAAACTAAACATATCTACAAAATTTAATTAATACAACAGTATCTATTTTGAGTATGAAAAAAGATAAATTTAGTATTGAAACTAATTTTTGAGAGTTTGTTATTAGTAGATAGTTTAAAAATGTGAGTTTGACTACCTAATATTTTTTATTTATAAATAGATATTATATAAAATATTTAAAGCTTATTTTTGCATTTATGGAAACAAATAGACAAAAAAAAATAGCAGGGATTTTACAAGAAGAACTTGCGGATGTTCTTAGAATAAGTACTCAGGAAAAATTGAAGGGAGTTATAATATCGGTAACTAAAATTAAAGTAACACCTGATCTAAATGAGGCTAAAGTTTATTTGAGTGTTTTTCCATCTAATAAAAGAGATGCTATTTTTCAGGAAATTGTTTCAGATTCGCCAAAAGTAAAACACCAATTAGCTCAACGGATGAGGCATCAAATGCGAAAAATGCCCGACCTGACTTTTTATATTGACGATTCATTAGATTATATAGATAATATTGATGCAGCATTAAAAAAGAAAGAAAACCCAATTTTAAACCCTGAGATTTTATCAAAAAAGAAAAAGAAATAAGTTGAATTTCCCGCTGTACATAGCTAAAAGGTATTTGGTTTCTAAAAGCAGTAATAATGCAATAAACATCATTACTCTAATTGCAACTTTAGGTGTTATTGTTAGTACAATAGCTCTTTTTGTTGTTTTATCAGTTTTTTCCGGATTAAAGAATTTTAGTTTGAGTTTTATCAGAATTGCTGATCCCGATCTAAAAGTAAGCATTGTAAAAGGAAAATCTTTTTTGTTTAATGATGCTATCGAAAAAGCTTTGATCAATGAAAAAATTGCTAATTACTCTAAAGTAATTGAAGAAAGAGCCTTTTTTAATTATAGAGATAAATCACATATTGCTGTTATTAAAGGTGTTGACTCAAATTACTTATTCGTCAATAGAATAGATACTGCGGTATATTTTGGAGAATGGGTAAATTATACAGCAAAACACACTGTTGTTGTAGGTAGTGGAATATCAAATATTCTTTCGGTTGGGGCTTATGATTTTTTAGATCCGCTTAAGATATTTGTACCAAAACCCGGTAAAGGTTATATCACCAACCCCAAAACCGCCTTTAAAAGTATAAATACACAACCTATTGGTATTTATAAACTTACTGATGATCTTGATAAAAAATATGTTTTTGCCAATTTAAGTTTGACAGAAGATCTATTAAACTATAAACCTAATCAAATCACTGGAATTGAAATTAAGCTAAGTGATGATGATTATAGCAAAGAGGTTCAAAATCAATTGCAAACAAAATTGGGAGATCAATATAGAGTGCAGACTCGTGAACAATTGAATTCGGTTTTTTATAAAATGCTCAATACTGAGAATTTGGCTTCTTATCTGGTTTTTACATTGATCTTAATAATTGCATTATTTAATGTTATTGGTGCCATTGTAATGATGATCATAGATAAGCGTAATAATTTAAAAACACTTTTCCATTTGGGTGCTGATATCAGAGAAATAAGAAAAATATTCGTATTACAAGGATTTTTATTAACCTTGTTTGGATTAGTGATTGGTTTGTTAATTGCTATTCCTTTCGTGTTATTACAAAAAAAATTCGGATTTATAATGATTACTCAAAACTTAGCTTACCCTGTTGAGTTTCATTTTACTAATGTTTTGGTTGTAATTTTAACGATAGTTATTTTAGGTTATTTGGCAGCAAAAATTGCCAGTGCCAGGATAAGTAAAAAGTTAGTGGAGTAGTTGAAATTAAAAGGTAAAAGTAATTTTTCAAAACTCCAATTTATACTGTTCAGGAAACAACTTAAAAGATCTTCGATGGTGGTTTGTTATTCCTGATTGAATTATTACTTGTCTGTGTTGTTGGGTTGGGTATCCTTTATTTTGTTTCCAGTTGTAACCAGGAAACTCATCATGGATCTTTTCCATATAAGCATCACGATAAGTTTTTGCTAAAACAGAAGCTGCGGCAATACTCAAATATTTACTATCTCCTTTAATGATTGTTTTGTGTTCAATATTTTTATATTGTTTAAATCTATTTCCGTCAACAATAATATATTCTGGTTTTATTTTGAGCATTTCAATTGATTGATGCATTGCTAAAATTGAGGCATTCAAGATATTTATTTCATCGATCTTTTCCTGATATACAAAGGCAACACCATAGGCTAAAGCTTCTTTAATAATAATTGGTTTTAATAATTGTCGTTGTTTTTCGGTAAGTTGCTTGGAGTCGTTTAACAAATCATGCTTAAAATTTCTTGGTAAAATTACAGCTGCTGCAACAACGGGTCCGGCAAGACAACCTCTTCCTGCTTCGTCTGTTCCTGCTTCAAGTTTATAAGATGAAAAGTTTTGTTTTAGCATAATTATTAAACAGATATCAAAAATAATAATTTGATACAATTGTACTTGTAAATTCTTTAATTTTATTTACACAATTATTTTACCTTTGTCGTCAATTAAAAATATTTATGCTTAGAATATTTACAGTTATATTTTTTTTATTATTTGCTTTTTCGGCATTAGCACAAATTAATCCAGAAAGATTTCCAAATAGAAACTCTAATCTGGACAATAGATTTTTGGAGAATCCGGATGATTCAACACGTGTATTTACCAAAGAAATTGATGTAAAATTAAGTGGTAAAACACATTATGCAGATTATAAAATTATATCGTATACTACTGATACTACGTATATTGATACAACATTGAGCTTAGCCAAATACTATAAATTTAATTTTATAAGAAAAGATAATTTAGAATTATTGGCTTTTCAAAATCAAGGTCAGACCTTTAATAATTTAGCCTATACATTTAATGACCTTTCAATTTATCCAACTATTGGTGCAAGAGCTAAACACCATAGTTATTATGAAGTTGAAGACATTAATTATTTTCAGGTTCCAACACCAACAACTGTATTAACATACAGAACCGGTATGGAACAAGGTCAGGTGATGGAAGGGATGTTTACTTTTAATATGTCCAAACAGTTTAATGCTTCTATTGCTTTTAAAGGTTTACGATCTCTAGGAAATTATCGGCATATTTTGAGTGATCATGGTAATTTGAGGATGACGATGAGTTATAATACTAAAGATGAAAGATATTTTATTCGTACACATATAGCGGCACAAGATATCAATAATGAAGAAAATGGAGGTTTAACTCAGGAATCAATTAATAATTTTGAAAGTGGCTCAGAAAACTTTATAGACCGTGCAAGACTGGTTACAAATTTGACCGATGCTGGAAACCTATTACGAGGAAATCGATATTATTTTGATCATTATTACAAACTTTGGCAGGAAAAAGATTCTGTTAAAACCAGAAAATTATCTAATTTTAAAATTGGACATATTTTTAATTATGAGCGAAAACATTATGAATTTGAAGAAAATGCTGCAAATTCTTTTTTTGGACAAGCTTTTGTTTCTCCAATTAGGGATGATGCTAAGTATTCAAAAATGTATAATGAAATATATATAAACTTTAATTCTCCTTATATTTTAGGTGATTTTAAAGTAAATGTTAGCGATTTTGATTATTCTTATAGTTATAAGAGTATGTTAATTAGTGATGATGGAGTAATTGATTCAAAATTAGATGGAAACCTGATAGCCGCAGGTGTTGAATGGCAAACTGACTTGAAGAAATTCAACTTACATGCTAAGGCAGCAACAATTTTATCGGGTAATTTAAATGGTAATAATATTTCTGCAAATGCATCTTATAGGATAGATAGTATAACATCAATTGAAGTGGGTGCTTTTACAAATACAAGATCACCAAATTTTAATTTTTTACTTTTTCAGAGTGATTATAAAAGTTACAACTGGCAAAACGACTTTAAAGACGAACAAACCAACAGTTTTTATTTAGCGATCAATTCAAATAAATGGGTTAATGCATCGGCTCAAATTACTTCAATCAATAATTATAGCTATTTTAAACTTCCTGATGATCAAAGACAAGCAAAGCCCTTTCAATCAAATGAAACAGTTAATTATTTAAAAGTTAAAATTAGTAAGGAGTTTAAATTTGGAAAATTTGCTTTGGATAATGCTTTTATTTATCAAAATGTTTCTAGTGGAGGTGATGTTTTTAGAGTTCCCGATTTTATTACCCGAAATTCATTTTATTTTCAAGATCGTATATTTAAAGGAGATGCGCTACATTTACAAACCGGAATAACTTTTACTTATTTTAGTAAGTATTATATGAATGCATATAATCCGTTATTATCGGAATTTTATTTACAGAATGATGCTGAATATGGAGGATTTCCTTTATTTGATTTTTTTATCAATGCCGAGATCAAACGAACAAGATTTTATTTATTATTTGAACATGTAAATTCGCATTATACTGGCTATAATTATTATTCGGCACCCACATATCCTTATCGTGATTTTATTGTCAGATTTGGTTTGGTATGGAATTTCTTTATATAAAAGGGTTATTTTTATTTAGTTTTTCATCATTTTAACTTCAAAAAACAAATGCAAAAAGAGTTTCAAATTCAAGTTAAACCCGAAATTGCTTCTAATAAAGAACAATTAAAGCTGTTTGTTGCCAAAAAGGTCAGACTTGATTTTAAAGATATTAAACATGTTGAAATTCTAAAAAGATCAGTTGATGCTCGTCAGAAGAATATTAAGATCAATTTAAGTGTAAGATTATATATTCAGGAGGATTTTAAAGAAAAAAAAATTGAATTACCCAGTTTTAAAAATGTTACAAATGCGCAAGAGATCATAATTGTTGGTGCAGGTCCTGCCGGTTTATTTGCTGCATTAAAATTGATAGAAAAAGGTTTAAGACCTATAGTTTTAGAAAGAGGTAGAAACGTACGTGATCGTAGAAAAGATCTGGCAGCCATTACCAGATCTCATAAGGTAGATGAAGATTCAAATTATTGTTTTGGTGAAGGTGGTGCAGGAACTTATTCCGATGGAAAATTATATACACGATCCAAAAAGAGAGGTAATGTTAATAGTATTTTAAAATTGTTAATTGCTCATGGTGCATCACAAAATATTGCAATTGAAGCACATCCGCATATCGGAACTAACAAATTACCAAAGATCATTCAAAATATTCGTCAAACTATTTTAGAGTATGGAGGTGAAATAAGATTTAATACCAGGGTTACAGATATTCTGCTTAAAGACAATTCAATAAATGGCGTAAAAACTCAAAATGGTGATATAATAAATGCATCAAAATTAATTTTAGCAACAGGTCATTCTGCTAGAGATATTTTTGAATTATTGTATAAAAAGGGTATTACAATTGAGGCAAAACCATTTGCTTTAGGAGTTAGAGTAGAGCATTCGCAAAAATTGATCGATAGTATTCAATACCATTGTGAAATTAGAAATGAATATTTACCCCCTGCTTCATATAGTATTGTAAAACAAGCAAAAAATAGGGGTGTTTATTCTTTTTGTATGTGTCCCGGTGGTGTGATTGCTCCTTGTGCAACTGCTCCTGGCGAGGTTGTAACCAATGGTTGGTCACCTTCAAAGAGAGATCAACCCACATCAAATTCAGGTATTGTAGTTGCTTTGAATTTACAGGATTTTGCGCCTTTCCAAAAATTTGGACCATTAGCCGGAATGGAATTCCAAAAAAAAATTGAACAGACTTCTTGGCGTTTAGCAGGAGAAACACAAAGAGTTCCTGCGCAGCGACTGGTTGATTTCACCAAGGGTAGATTGTCAAAAGATATCCCAAAAACATCCTATATACCAGGAACAACTTCTGTAGAATTAGGAGAAGTTTTACCAAAATTCATCTATCAAACTTTACAGGAAGGTTTTAAAATGTTTGGCAATAGCATGAAAGGTTATTTAACCAATGAAGCTGTGGTTCATGCACCTGAATCGCGAACTTCATCACCTGTAAGAATACCCAGAGACAGGAACACTTTGGAGCATATTCAAATAAAAGGGCTATACCCATGTGGAGAAGGAGCCGGTTTTGCAGGAGGTATTATTTCTGCTGCTATAGACGGAGAAAAATGTGCCGAACAATGTTCGATTAGTTTAAATGTTGACTAAAAATTAGTTTAATAGAGCTTCAATTCCAGGTAATGTTTTTCCTTCTAGCATTTCAAGCATAGCACCACCACCAGTTGAAACATAACTCACTTTATCGGCAAAACCAAATTGTTTAACAGCCGCAACTGAATCGCCACCACCAACTAATGAAAATGCTCCTTCGGCAGTTGCATCTGCAATGGCATTACCCATTTCAATTGTTCCTTTGGCAAATTTTGCCATTTCAAAAACACCTATAGGTCCATTCCATAAAATAGTTTTAGAAGCTGCAATGATAAATGAAAATCCAACATTTGTTTTTGGACCAGCATCTAATCCCATCCAGCCATCAGGAATATCATTGGCAGGAAAAATTTGAATATTAGCATCTTCACTAAATGCATCGGCGGCAATAACATCTATGGGTAAATGAATTTTAGTATTTTTTTCTTTTGCCAGATTTAAGATCTCTTGTGCTACATCTAACTTATCATCTTCAACTAATGATTCGCCAATTTTTCCTCCTTTAACTTTTATAAAGGTATAAGCCATTCCACCACCAATAATGATATTGTCAACTTTATCCATGATGTTTTTTATCACATCAATTTTTGAAGATACTTTTGCGCCCCCAATAACCGCAGTGACCGGTTTGGCACTATTATTTAAAACAGCATTTAGACTTTCTACTTCTTTGGCTAATAAAAGTCCGAAACATTTATTTTCAGGAAAGAATTGTGCAATTATTGTCGTTGAAGCATGTGCTCTGTGTGCGGTACCAAAAGCATCATTTACATAAATATCACCAAGCTTTGAAAGTTTTTCAGCAAAATCCTTATCACCTGCTTTTTCTTCAGGATGAAAGCGTAAATTTTCTAATAATAAAATTTCACCATTTTGTAATTCAGCAGCAGCTTTTTCGGCAAGTTCGCCAACACAATTTTCTACAAACTTTACATGTACACCAAGTATATTAGTAACTTCTTTAACAATATGTTTTAGCGAAAACTTCTCTTCAATACCTTTTGGACGACCTAAATGCGACATTAAAATTGCACTACCACCATCTTCAAGAACTTTGAGAATTGTAGGCTTGGCAGCTTGAATTCTTGTTGTATCAGTTACCTGGAATTTATCATTTAAAGGCACATTAAAATCTACTCTAATCAGCGCTTTTTTATCTTTAAAATTAATGTCATTTACGGTTTTCATTATCTTAAAATTTAGAAATACAAATGTAAGAAATTGTTAATAGTTTGATGTAAATTTTTAGGTGTATTTAACGATAAATATATTTAATATTAAATCTATATATTTGCAAAAATTATAAGAGTTATGAGTTCACTAACAAAAATTCAAATAGCTACAATTTTTTTAATTATTGCCTATTTTATATGGGAGTTATTTGTTTGGTTTTGGGTAAAAGGGCAACCTGAAGGTGGCGGAGCCATTATTAGAGTTGATCTTCTTATTATATATCCGATATTATTGGTATTAATAATAATATCAATTTATCAATATTTTAAAAAATAAAAATCTTATGAAAATCTTAAAATTTATACCGTTTGTATTTTTTATTTTGTTTTACAGCTGTAACAACAATAAAAAAGAAAATCAATCCATACCAACAGAAATAAAGCAAGAAATAGAAGCTGAACAGCAAATAGAAAAAGATAATGAACCTAAAATTAATCAACAAATAGAAATAAACAGCAAATCTAAACCGGATTCATTATATTTTAATGTCTTATTAGGAAAATACCCTACACAGGTAGGATTATTTGAAAATGAAATTTTAGCGAGTAGATTAAAGAGTATCAACAGATTAGATTATGATGCCTTGGTTGCAAATTGGAATACTGAAACTCCAATAACTATAGAAGATCAAATTATTCACGCAAGTGGGTGTAAAGCACATAATTGCCCCAGTAGTGGTTACGAACTCTTTATTGATTTAAAAAATGATAACATTAATTTATATCATTTTAGAGCAAACACTTTAAGAGTTTATACCGAAAAAGATTGGATCACCTTACCCAAGGGTTTTAGCAATGAAATTGATATTAAAAAATCTAATGCAAAAATTGGTAGTACCAGTGATGATATGGAGTCTACTTATAATATTACTCAATAGAAAAAACTATGAAAAAAATATTTTTAACACTATTAATCCTAATTTTTCTAAGTTCTTGTGATCAAAAAAAATCTAAAGAAGATTCTTCTTCCACACAGGATAATGTAGAAGTAAAAAAAGTTGAAAAAACTATAGAAAGTAAAAGTGAGTTGGTTGATCCTGATCCTGATGATGGCGTACCACCAGAAAGATATTCACCACATAATTCAAATATTGAAGTTGCCGGTAAAATAAGGGTTTTTTTAATTGATGATCTTTTAAAAGATAATTTAAAACTTATGACCAAAGATCAAAGAAAATTTCAATATGAAGAAGTTGATCTTAATGGTGATGGTAACAAAGAATACTTAATTGGTTTTAAAAATTCTTATTTTTGTGGAACTGGAGGATGTACTTATTATCTTTTGCATAATGAGGGTTCAGTAATTACAATTTTCACAGTTGCTGACGCTCCTTTTATTGCATTGATAAGTAAAACTAATGGATGGAGAGATCTATTGGTAAATAGCGATGGTTCATTGAGATTACTGAAATTTGATGGAAAGACTTATCCTGGTAACCCTAGTGTTGCACCAAAATTTACTGAAAGACCCAGTGACGATGCCTATAGATTGCTTTGGGATGAATACCCAATACCTAATTTTAAATTTTAACAAACAATTATAAAACATTTAAATTATGAAAAAATTATTTTTAGCCTTAGTAGTTATAACATTACTAAATTCATGTGGTCAAGAAAAAGCTACAGAAAAAAAAGAAGCTTCTGAAACTAAAACTGAAGTTAAAGTTGTAAAAGAAACTCTAAAGGTTGATGCCACTTCTACTAAAGAATTTAAAACAAAGTCAGGTAAGGTTTTTATTGTAAAAGAAGAAAAACCTAGTGCCAGTATCAGTAAAATAACTGTAACGCCAAAAGGATTTACAGAAGTAAATGAACCAATGAAAATGGAAGAAAGTGATCCTTTTGATTATGCGCTTGTTGCTGATATCAATGCTGACGGTTTTGACGAATTGTATATAATTACCAGAGGAGCCGGTTCCGGTTCTTACGCTAAAATTTACGGTTTTTCATCTAACAAAGATAAGAGTGTAACACCAATTTATGTACCTGAATTGTCTGATGATGATTTTGTTGTCTTATTCCCAGCTTATATGGGGCATGATAAATTTTATGTAGAAGGTAATAAATTGATGAGAAAATATCCTATGTACAAAAAAGAAGATACAAATGCTAACCCAACCGGAGGTGAAAAAGTATTAGAATACAAACTAAAACAAGGAGAAGCATCCTGGATCTTAGAATTAAAAAAATAAATAGTATTAAATTAAATAAAATGAGAACAAAAAATTTAAAACGGTTATTAATTACTATAATTTTTGTAATTATAGTAAATTCAAGTGCATTTGCTCAATTTGACACAAGTAGAATACATGCAGGAAACTCTGTTTCTTTTGTGATGCCAATGGGAGATTTTAAAAATCATCATGATAATGGTTATGGTATTTATGGAAATATTGATTATGATATTTCTGATTTCTTAACCGCTAGATTTGATTTAGGCTGGAATAAAGTTCAAGGTGGTGAATATGCATATATTGATCCATATAAACTTATAGCAACTAAAAGTAGTAGTGATTATCATTTTGATGGTTCTGATTATGATTTTTGGGAAATAACTGCTGGCTTAAGGGCAAATGTTGGTTTTTTATATGTAGAAGGTAGAGCCGGTTATTTTAGTGGAGATTTGGGTGGCTTTGGATTTGTGCCGGCTGTTGGTGTTAGATGGAATAAATTTGATCTACAAGCTAGTTATGCCATGGTATCAGATGCCAGTTTTATGTCAATTAGATTAGCTTATTACTGGTATAATTAATTCTTTTTATACTTTATTAAAAAAACATCTTAGTTGCTAAGATGTTTTTTTTCTTTTTATAGGGTAATATTTTTAATATGAAAAAAATTAATTTTATCTTTTTTATTTTCTTTTCATTTTCACTGTCTGCACAACAAAACCTTAGTGAAAATGAAATCGAACTCATTAATTTAAGTTTGCAAAAAAGTTATGTGTTGAGAAATGCAGATAATGAATTAAGAATAGATAGTATTGAATCCAAAGCCATTAAACAAAATTTTATTCCTACACTTTCACTTAATGGGATGTATGCTTATGGTGCAAGTAAGATCAATGCTGATATTCCTACTTTTACACATTCACAATAGTAAGGTTAAACCAAACCGACTTAGGAAATCAGTTGCTGCAGAACATACTTTTAGAGACAATCTTACTTCTGAGATCTATATGTTGAAAAAATTAGAAAGAATATCCGATGAGCTTGAAGGGCGATTAAAAAAATCAAAAGTTGCCGGAAAAACAGTGACTTTAAAAATAAAATATAGTGATTTTACTATACAAACTCGAAGTAAAACTTTGCCATTTTTTGTAAAAGACCAATCAATATTATTCGACACATCCAAAGAATTGTTATACCAGAAAAAAGTTAAGAATTCAGTAAGGTTATTGGGTATTTCAGTAACAAATTTAAACAATCAAACCAAGAAGAAAGAAAAAATTGCCGATGTGCAATTGACTTTTGAATTTTAAAATAAAAAACCTGTAAGATTATAAAAATCTTACAGGTTTAGTTATATGATAGTTTTTAAAGTATTTTATATTATAATTTTGGTCCGGCAGCTACTAAAGCTTTTCCTTCGTCATTATCAGTATATTTATCAAAGTTTTTAATAAATAATTCAGCCAATTCATTTGCTTTTGAATACCATTCTTTTGAATCTTTATAGGTATCCCTTGGATCTAGAATTTTGTCATTAACTTCCTCTAATGAGGTTGGTATTTCTAAGTTAAAAATCGGTAAAATTTTAGTTTTAGACTTCTCAATAGATCCATCTAAAATACGATCAATAATTGCTCTGGTGTTATGGATTTTAATACGATTGCCGGTACCATTCCATCCAGTATTTACTAAATATGCTTCAGCTCCGTGAGCTTCCATTTTTCTTACTAATTCTTCACCATATTTTGTAGGATGTAATGATAAGAATGCTTCACCAAAACAAGCAGAGAAAGTAGGTTGTGGAGAAGTTACACCACGTTCTGTACCAGCTAATTTTGCTGTAAATCCTGATAGGAAATGATATTTAGCTTGTTCCATTGTTAATTTTGCAACAGGAGGCATTACGCCAAAAGCATCAGCAGTTAAGAAAATAATTTTATTTGCATGTCCTGCTCTTGATTTTGGTTTAATAATATTTTCTATATGATAAATCGGATAAGAAACACGCGTATTTTGAGTTACCGAAACATCTGTAAAATCAATTATACCATCTTTGTCGACAGTTACATTTTCAAGAAGTGCATCACGTCTTATAGCACCATAAATATCCGGTTCTTCTTCTTTGTCAAGGTTAATCGTTTTGGCATAGCATCCGCCTTCAAAATTGAATACTCCGTTATCATCCCAGCCATGTTCATCATCACCTATCAATTGGCGTTTTGGATCGGTAGAAAGTGTTGTTTTTCCTGTTCCCGAAAGTCCGAAGAAAATAGCAGTTTTACCATCTTTACCAACATTTGCAGAACAATGCATAGCTGCCATTCCTTTTAATGGAAGGTAATAGTTCATCATTGCAAAAATACCTTTCTTCATTTCGCCACCGTACCAAGATCCACCAACAACGTGCATTTTCTCAGTTAAGTTGAAAACAGTAAAATTCTCTGAATTTAAACTATGTTTTTTCCAATCTGGATTAGTAGTTTTAGATCCATTCATAGAAACGAAATCTGGCTCACCAAAATTTGCTAATTCTTCTTCAGTAGGACGAATAAACATATTTTTTACAAAATGAGCTTGCCATGCAACTTCCATGATAAAACGAACTTTAAGACGAGAATCTTCGTTTGCACCAGCATAAGTATCCATTACAAAAAGTCTTTTCCCTGTAAGTTGTTTTGTAACAATATTTTTTAGATCATTCCATACTTCAGGAGTTGTTGGTTTATTGTCATTTGGAGATTCAGGTGAAGTCCACCACATTGTATCACGTGTTACATCATCTTTAACAATAAATTTATCTTTAGGCGAACGTCCGGTGAAAACTCCTGTCATTACATTAACAGCATCCAATTCGGTTAGTTGTCCTTTTTCAAAACCTACGAGGCTTGGTTTCATTTCTTCCTTAAAAAGTTGTTCATAAGAAGGATTGTGGATTATTTCTTTAATATCCTTTATTCCTAATTTATTTAAAGATGAAATGATTTTTGCGTTTTTATTTTCCATTTTATTTATTTTATCTAAGTTGATTTTTTAAAAGTTTTACGAATTTAAGTATTTCTAATGTAATATTTAATACATTTAAATAACAAAATTCAATAATTTTTTTCTTTATTAATTATTTATCTGTTAAAAGTAAATATTTTAAGTTTATTAGTGAAACTCAATTTTGAGGAGTTTTAAAACGAACTCAAAATATTAGTTGAACCCGCCAGCCGGCGTGGCAGGCTAATCCCGCTGCCTGTGCTGAACTTGTTTCAGTATCTAGCGGGATCAAGGTTAATACCTCGACCCTTGGGTCGATTCCTATAATTGGGTTCAGGGCTTGCCCTGAGGTTTAATACCATTTATTAAGGATTTTTATAAATATACTAATTTTTTTCAATTTTTTCAACCATCAATATATAGTTTTTAAAAATAAGCTGTAATCAAATTAAAAATTATGATATCTTTTTTAAGACATAAAAATTGAAATTATTATTTTTAATTTGATAATATTCTTAAATTTATAAAAAATGTCCGTTGTATGAAAAATAGTAAAGATTCACTAACTACAATTTTGACAACCTCTTTTTCGCATGAAGTCCATATAGCAAAAACATTATTGGCCAGTAATGATATCAATAGCTTTATTTTTGATGAAAATATTGATCTTGTTTATGGTAGAAATATTTTTGAAGGATATAAACTTAAAGTAAATTCTTTGGATGAAGAAAAAGCCAGAGAAATAATAAAGGAATTAAACTTCAGTTAGGACTCAAGTTTTGTTTGGATTTTATGATTTTGGATAGATCAGTTAAAAATCTAACACCTCTTTTCGTTATTTTTTTAATGCAATGGTAATACTCTGATTAGAGATTAAAAAATAATGTAACTTTTTGTTATTATATACTTCGATTTACCTTTGTTTAAAATAGGATAATTTGTAATTTCGTAAGCTTAATTTTACAAAAATTACAAAGATGAATATAGTTTTGGTTATAGGAGCAGGAAGATCAGCTTCATCATTGGTAAAATATCTGTTAGATAAATCTGAAAAAGAAGATTTACAGGTAAGAGTAGCCGATATTTCTATTGAGAATGCTCAAAAATTAATTGGAAACCATACAAATGGTAAAGCAATTTTTCTTGATATATTTGATGAAAAAGCCAGGAAAGATGAAATAAAGAATTCAGATATTGTCATTTCAATGCTTCCTGCAAGATTTCATATGGAAGTTGTAAAAGACTGTCTTGAATTCAGTAAGAATTTAGTTACAGCTTCTTATATTTCTAAAGAACTTAAAGAATTAGATAAAGAAGTAAAAGCCAAAGGTTTGGTTTTTATGAATGAGATAGGTCTTGATCCTGGGATTGATCACATGAGTGCTATGCAAGTTATTGACAGGATTAAGGATAAAGGAGGTAAAATGATTCTTTTTGAATCGTTTACCGGAGGTTTAGTAGCTCCTGAAAGTGATAATAATCTATGGAATTATAAATTTACATGGAATCCTAGAAATGTAGTTGTTGCAGGTCAGGGAGGTGTAGCAAAATTTATTCAGGAAGGGAGGTATAAATATATTCCTTATCAGAAATTATTTCGTAGAACCGAATTTTTAGAAATTGAAGATTATGGGCGATTTGAAGCATTAGCCAATCGTGATTCTTTAAAATATAGAGAAATTTATGGTTTAGAGAATATATTGACCCTATATCGTGGTACCATCCGAAAAGTTGGATTTAGTAGAGCGTGGAATGTTTTTGTTCAATTAGGAATGACAGATGATAGTTATGTGATGGAAGGATCAGAAAATATGAGTTATCGTGATTTTACTAATTCGTTTTTGTCTTATAATCCTTATGATTCAGTTGAACTTAAATTCCGCCATTGTTTAAAAATTGATCATGATGATATTATTTGGGATAAATTATTAGAACTGGATCTATTTAATGGTGAAAAAAAAGTAGGATTAAAAGATGCAACACCTGCACAAATATTGCAAAAGATATTAATGGATAGTTGGACCCTGGAAGAAGATGACAAAGATATGATTGTTATGTATCATAAATTTGGATATGAATTGGATGGAAAGAAAAAACAAATAGAATCAAACATGGTGGTTATTGGTGATGATCAAACTTATACAGCCATGGCCAAAACAGTAGGCTTACCGGTTGCTATTGCAACCTTAAAAATTTTAAAAGGTGAAATTAAAACTCCAGGTGTACAATTGCCAATTACTAAAGAAGTTTATGAGCCAATTTTAAAAGAATTAGAAGATTACGGTATTCATTTTAAAGAAAATGAAGTGGTTTATTTAGGATATAACCCTATAAATAGAAAGGGTTAGATATAATGATTTAGATACCTTGTTGAATAATACCCAAAAAGTTTCATTTATTTTTTAAACTTGCCCAATAACCATATTTTAACTGAAATATTGTTTATTTACTTTTTATTTGTGTTTCATATAATAGATTGAGTGCTAAAGCAATTTTTAGGTTAAATATTTATGATATTGAAAAAGGGAAATCAGGTAAAAATCTATTAAAAGATAATATTATTATCCCTGTTGATGCTAAACAAACCGGTGTGATTTCTGTTGATCTCAAAAAATATAATATTATTTTAAAAGACGATGTTATTGTTACTTTAGAATGGGTAGAGAATAAAGGTGAGAATTATAAGGGAGAAGCCATATTCTTTTCACTTGGCGTATTAACAAGTGGCACGTATCACAAAGAATCAAGTCAGGGTAAAATGAAGAAATTAAAAGGAATGGGTGTTGGTTATAATTTTAATGTTAGGCATTAGTTATAGTTTCAAATAAAAATCCTTTACTAAATTTTTATATTCTTCGGTATAGATATGTCTTTTGATCTCAATAGCTAACTCGTTAATTAAGGGTTTTGATCTGGTAAAACTTAATTGTAAAAGAGATCTTTTAAAATCTGTTTTTATATTACCCTTAACCCTTGTGATTCTGTAAGGAAATAGATTATTGATCTTAGCTTTATTTAAAAAAGTTTTTTCCTCACTGTTTGGAATGATAAAAGCGCAAGTTCCTTTTTTAGATAATAATTTCGCTGTAGCGGAAAGTAATTCTTCAAAAGATAAAGTTTTAGTGTGTCTGGCAGTAGCTCTTTTTTGTTCAACATCTTTATATGTGTCATTATAAAACGGAGGATTGGAAATGATCAGGTTATATTTTTCATCTATTTCATTTGCAAATTCCTGTAAAGAAGTATGGTAACAAAATAAACGATCTCCCCAATCGCTATTTTCAAAATTATTTACGGCTTGTTCGTAAGCATTGGGTTCAATTTCTAAAGCATCAATAATCTCACAATCAGTTCTTTGTGCAAGCTGTAAGGCAATAAGTCCTGTTCCTGTTCCAATATCAAGAATACTATTGATTTTTTTATCTAAATCAACCCAAGCACCTAATAAAACACCATCTGTTCCAACTTTCATAGCTGTTTTATCCTGCTTAATTGTAAATTCTTTAAACTGGAATGGTTTGTTATTCATTTTAAAAATATTGAAAATCGACAAATATTGCTTGTCTAAGAATTATAATATTTAACTAACTGAATACTGAAACTGTCAACGGCCTGCTAATCCATATTCATTTCAATCAAACCTTCGGGAGTTTCCACAAAGACTTTCTTATTCTTTCGATCAATTTTTTTAATAAAATCATCAATCATAGGTACCAAAATTTCTTTGTCTTTATTATCAACAACAAACAATGGCTGAGCAACTTTATCATTTACAGCAATTATTTCACCAACTTTTCCATAATTCACATCTTCTAATTCATATCCAATTACTTCGTGATAGTAAAACTTATTACCGCTTAACTCAGGTAAAAGATTTAAGGGTAGATACACTTCACTTTTTAATAATGAATCAGCATCAACTTCATTTTTAACATCTTCAAAATCAACACGCAGTTGATTTCCTTTCTGTAAGCTACTTTTTTTGATAAAAAAAGGTAATAATTTATTATTCAGATCTAAATAAATAAATTCCAGATCTTGATATAATTCAGGTTCATCAGTATCTAGTTTAATGATTACTTCACCTTTAAAACTGTATTTTTTTACAATTTTGCCTAAATAAAAAAAATCTTTTTTTTGCATAGTTTTTAAAATAAAAAAACCTGACAATATTTGTCAGGTTTCAAAGTTATGAAAAAAGTTGAAGACTTATTTTTCCTCATCTTTTGCTTGCTCAACAACATCATCTATTGTTTGTGGTGCTTCTTCTTCAGGAGCTTCTTTTGCTTTAGCGGCTTTTTCTTCAGCAGCTTTAGCATCAGCAGCAGCTTTTACAGCTTCATTTTCAGCTTCTTCAACAGCATTTTTACGACTTTCGTTGATCTCCTTTTCAGCTTTTAAAACTTTTGCATTGGCATCATCTTTAGCTTTGGCTAAATCAGATTTTTGCTTTTCAATTTTTGCTTCTTTTTCTTCTAACCAAGCTTTAAATTTTTCTTCAGCTTGCTCTTCCGTTATTGCTCCTTTACGAATACCACCTAAAAGATGATTTTTTAACATTGCACCTTTGTAACTCAAAATTGCTTTTGCAGTATCTGTTGGTTGTGCACCGTTTTGTAACCATTCAACTGTTCCATCAATGTTTAGGTCGATAGTTGCAGGGTTAGTGTTTGGATTGTAAGTCCCAAGTTTTTCTAGCATTCTACCGTCACGTTTTGAACGTCCATCAGCAGCTACTATCCAATAAAAAGGTTTTCCTTTTTTACCGTGTCTTTGTAATCTAATTTTTACTGGCATTTTTGTTAATTTTTAAGGTACTCGACCTTGGTTATTAATTTAAGTTTGCAAAGATACTGAGTTTATTTTAAATGCCGTATCCTAATTGAAGAAATTTTATACCAAACCGGTAAAGCCTAAAAAGGCTAATGAAAGAAGCCCGGCTACCAACAAATTAATTGGAACACCTTTCATTCCTTCCGGTATATTTGCTAACTCCAATTGTTCTCGTATGCTTGCAAAGACAATTATCGCTAAGGCGAAACCTATAGAATTTGCAATGGCAAAGATAACAGCCTTTAACAAACTGGCATCTTCTAGCCCAATCGCTAAAATAGCAACACCTAAAACTGCACAATTTGTAGTTATTAACGGTAAAAATACACCTAGTGCTTTATAAAGTGGCGGACTTACTTTTTTTAATATAATTTCTACCATTTGAACCAAAGCAGCAATAACCAAAATAAAAGTAATGGTACGCAAATAATCTAAACCTAAAGGAATTAATATATATTGATGTAATAAATAGGATGCAATTGTAGCGATTGTCATTACAAATAATACAGCTCCCGACATGCCTACAGAAGTTGATACTTTGCTGGATACGCCTAAAAACGGACATATTCCTAAAAACTGTGCTAAAACAATATTATTAACAAAAATAGCGGCTATTATAATGATGATATATTCCATTATGAAATTGTTTTAATTGAAATTTTATTGAATAGAACCGATAAATAAGCCAAAGCAATAAATGCCCCAGGTGGTAGAATAAACAAAATAAAAGTATTGGCGTCTTCTGAAACAAATTTCATTTCAAAAATACTACCACTACCTAATATTTCTCTGGTAGCTCCCAAAACGGTTAATGCAATTATAAACCCGATTCCCATACCTAAGGCATCAACAATTGATGACCATAGATTGTTTTTTGAAGCAAATGATTCTGCTCTACCCAAGATCAAACAGTTTACAACAATTAATGGAATAAAAATTCCTAATTGTTCATATAAAAAAGGAATAAAAGCTTCTAAAACCATTTCTACAATGGTAACAAATGAAGCGATAATTATGATAAATGCAGGAATTCGTACTTTACTTGGAATTTGTGTTTTTATCAATGAGACCACAATATTCGACATTAATAATACAAATAAAGTTGCTACTCCCATTCCTAACCCGTTAAATGCCGACGAGGTTACGCCTAAAGTAGGACACATACCTAATAACATTATAAAAACGGGATTGTCTTTAATAATTCCCTTTAAAAAATTTTGTTTTTGATCAATTTTTTTTGTCATAATGGTTTACACTTTAATGATCATTTATTTTTTATAAACTCATCATATGCTAGTTGAGTTGCTTCTCCAAAAGCTCTTGAAGTAATTGTTGAACCGGTTATTGCATCAACTTCTCCTCCGTCTTTTGTTACTTTTAAATTAAAAGATGAAGGGTCTTTTCCTCTAAACTGTTTTAAAAATTTTTCGTCTTTCATTTTTGTACCCAAACCCGGTGTCTCTTTTTGTTCCAGTACTGCAATATTTTGTATTTGTCCGTCAGGATTAAATCCTACCATAATTTTTATCAATCCGCTAAAGCCTTTATTTGAAGAGCCAACTACAGCGCTACCAACAAATTCATTATTTAAAAGAGCTGTATAAATTTCAATACTATCTTTAACTTTATCAGATTTTATTAATTTCTTTTCTGCTACAGGATTGTTATCAAATGCAGGTAATACGAGTTTTAAAGCATTTATTTTACGTTCTAATTTAGCTTTAGCTTTTGGACCTTTGGTAAGATCATTAACAAATCCCAATGAAAATCCGGCAACAATTGTGATTACCATAAGGGATAAGACCATATTTATAAATGTTGATTCTTTTTTACGCATAGCTACATTATTTTTGATTTTATTTTTGAACCAAATCTACGGGGTTTAAAATATTTATTGATCAATGGAACAAAAGCATTCATTATTATAATTGCAAATGAAACACCTTCCGGATATGCACCAAATAACCTAATAACAACTGTGATCAAACCTATACCAAAGGCAAAGATCACCATTCCTTTTTTTGTCATAGGGCTTGTAACCAAATCGGTAGCCATAAAAAATGCACCTAAAATTGCACCACCAGAAAGAAGATGAATTAATGGATTAGCATATTGCTCTGGATTGATCATCCAAAAGATTCCTGTAATTACAGACATTGTAAAAAGCATGGTTACAGGTATATGCCAGGTAATTACTTTTTTATATATCAAGTATAAACCGCCAATAAGTAATGCTATTATTGACATTTCTCCTAATGATCCTCCGGTAAATCCTAAGAACATATCGAGATTATTAGGAATTTTACTGCTAAGATCTGTCATCGTTTCTCCAAATTGTAACCCTTCTTTTATAATTCCTAAAGGTGTTGCTCCGGTAACCGCATCAGCAATTTTTATTTGATTTTCAAGAGCTGTTGGCCACATGGTCATTTGAACAGGAAATGAGATCAATAAAAATACCCGTCCGACCAATGCCGGGTTAAAAATGTTGAATCCTAATCCGCCAAATGACATTTTTGCGACTCCAATTGCGACTAAACTTCCAACAATTATCATCCAGATAGGTAGATTTGAAGGTAAATTAAAGGCTAATAAAATGCCGGTTAATAAAGCAGAACCATCATTTATTGTTACAGCAGCTTTTAATAGATATTTTTGAATTAAATACTCAAATAATAAACAAGATATTACAGCAACTGCTGTTACAATTAAGGCTCCTATTCCAAATACATATAAGGATACTAAAAAAGCAGGAATTAATGCAATAACCACATCATACATTAATTTTTTTGATGTTCTGTCTGAATGCACATGTGGTGATGCTGATATGATAATTGGTTTTGTACTCATTTTTTATCTTTTGCAATTTCTAAGGTTTTAATAATACTTTTCCCAAATCGGATATAATCTAAAAGTGGGCGATGAGATGGACAAACATAACTACATGAACCACATTCAATACAAGTCGTAATATCTTCATTTAGAGCTGCTTCGTACATTTTCTTTTCGGTTAAATTCATCAGTAAATAAGGTTCTAATCCCATTGGGCACACAAAAACGCATTCACTGCAACGAATACAATTTGTACATTTTTTTCTTTCTGCTTCTTCTTCTGAAATAACCAAAATACCAGAAGTTCCTTTGGCAACTGGTACATCCGTGTTTTTAATGGCTTTCCCCATCATGGGACCTCCATTTAAAATCTTACGTGTATCTTCCGGTAATCCACCCACTTCGTTGATCAGATCAATAACAGGTGTGCCAATTTTTACCCAAAAATTAGAAGGATCTTTAATTGTTTTTCCAGTTACTGTTACCACACGTTCTGTTAGAGGTTTGTTGTATTGAACAGCTTCGTAAATTGCAAATATTGTTCCCACATTATGTACGATAACACCAACATCAAGCGGTAGTCCATTCTTGGGCACCTCTCTTTTTAATAAAGCTCTAACTAGTTGTTTTTCGCTACCTTGTGGATATTTAATTTCTAAAGCAGCAACTTTAATTTTGTCGTTGTTCTTGGTTAGTTCCTTAAAATTTGCTATTGCATTTTTTTTATTATTCTCAATGCCAATAATTGCTTTATCAATATGTAATGCGAACATTAATATTTCAATACCCACTAAAATTTCTTCTGCTTTTTCAAGCATTAATCTGTGATCAGCTGTTAGATAGGGTTCGCACTCAACACCATTGATGATCAAACAATCTATATGCTTATCTTTTTTAATATTTAGTTTAACATGAGAAGGAAATGTTGCGCCGCCTAATCCAACAATACCGTAATCAGTAATAAGCTGTAAAATATCTTTTTTAGAAAGTTGAATGTCAGTTTTTAATGGTTTATCAATGAATTCAAAATTTGATTGATCTTTTTGATCAGTTCTAATAACAATACACTGTTTTTTGTAACCACTACTATCAAAGAACTTATCGAGTTTTGTTACTGTACCCGCAACTGGTGAATGAATATTTGATGAAACATAACCACCTGATTTTGCAATTATTTGTCCGATTGTTACTTTTTCTTTCCTTTCTACAATAATCTCTGAAGGAATACCAATATGCTGTGAAATGGGTACATAAACTACTTTTGGAGGGTTTAACCTTTTAATTGGCTTTGAAGCAGTAATTTTATTTTCATGTGGATGAATCCCACCTTTTGGAAATGTTTTAAGCATCGTTATTAGATTTTAAAGGTTCAACGATAGCTTTTACTTTTTTATCAATATGTTTCTCTTTAGATGGAGGATCAATTTTTTTTCCTTTAGTGATGGTTGATACAGGTTTTTTCTTTCTTGGCGGAAAATTTGTTTCAACAATAGAATGAGTAGGGCAAACATCAACACATTTTCTGCAAAGTGTGCATAATTGTGCATCAATATAAGCCAGATTATTTTCCATTGTTATAGCATCTTTAGGACAAATATCAAAACATTTTGAGCAACCTATACAAGCTACAGCACAGGCTCTCTTTGCTATACCACCTTTATCTTCGTTCATGCATCCCACATATATTTTCAGGTCTCTTTTATTTTTAGGGCGCATTTCAATAATATTCTTCGGACATGCTTCAACACAAGCACCACATGAAGTACATTTGTCAGTAATTATAACAGGTAAGCCGGTGTCTTTATCCATATACATTGCATCAAATAAACATGCATCAACACAATCACCTTTACCTAAACATCCATATTGACAATCGGTTTCACCACTAAAGACCAAGGCAGAAATAGCACAGGAATCCGGACCTTGAAACTGAGTCGTTTTAGGTCGCATATCACAACTACCCTGACAGAGAAGTACGGCTACAGTAGGATCTTTTTTAGTAACTTCTTTTCCAAGTAAATTGGCTATTGATTTCATTACATCATTACCGCCAACCGGACAAAACAGATCGGAAATATCTTCGGTACTTACCAATTTTTCAGCAAAGGATCTACATCCCGGAGAACCGCAACCTGCACAATTTGCAGCAGGTAAAATTTCCTCCACTTCAGTGATCAACGGATCTTCATAAACATAAAATTTCTTTGAAACTACATATAATATGATAGCAGCAATAATTCCTAAAGAAGTCAATAATAAAACACTATATATAATGGATGCCGTCATATTAATAATTTTTTACAATTGAAATATTAAAATAGTTATCAAAAGATTCTTTAGACAAATAAAGTGCTATATAATAAGGAATTAGTATAAAAAATGAAAGTAAACCGGCAATCCATTCTTTAAAGAAGAGCGATGCTATAATCAGTGTAATAAACATTAAAATAAAAGGGAAAATGTAGGCAAAAAAAACTGCTTTCAACCCCAATTCCTTTCGCATAATTACATTCACTTTTTCATTGATCTGCAGTGATTGATAATTATTATTAATCTCAATTTCTTTAGTATTTGAATCTGATATTCCACAAGCAGATTTTGCTTTGCAGGTTTGGCAGTTAGCATCACTATCTAAGGAAACTGTTATGGTATTATTGGTAATTTTTGAAATTTTACCATAGTGATTGATAAAGTTTTTCTTAGGGATGTTTAGGTTATCTAGATCAAGTTTTTTCATAATAAATAAAATTAATTACCTGATATGAGGTATAAATTTAGAGTTAATAAAAACTATAAAACATGACTATTGTTAGGGTTATTGGCATTTTTATTCTGTTTTGCATTTTTATGTTTTATGTAATATTTATTACATTTTGATTAAGAATATTTTATGATTTAATATTTTTATTAAATTTCTTTAATTTTTTTTGTATTGTTAATAAAAAAACCAACTTATAGAATTATCAAAACTATTTAATTTATATTTTTAAAACTTCTATTTTAAAGAAATATACAAGCAAATGTTTTTAATTTTTGACACTGAAACTACTGGTTTACCCAAAAAGTGGAAAGCTCCAATTACTGATGTTAATAATTGGCCTAGAGCTGTTCAAATTGCCTGGCAGTTACACGATGAAATGGGTGAGTTGGTAGAGCATCATGATTATTTAATCAAGCCGGATGGTTATAACATACCGTATGATGCTGAGCAAATTCATGGTATTTCAACACAGTTAGCTCAAGAACAAGGGAAAAGTTTAACTGAGGTATTGACGCTTTTTAATATTGCATTATCTAAAACCAAATTTGTTGTTGGTCAAAATGTAGGTTTTGATTTAAATATTATGGGTTGTGAATTTTTCCGAGAAGGTGTAGAAACACAATTAAATGATCTTCCGGTTCTAGACACATGTACAGAAGAGACAGCTACTTTATGTCAGCTTCCAGGTGGTAGAGGAGGTAAATTTAAATTACCAACTTTAACTGAATTACATCAAGAACTTTTTAACACCCCTTTTGCTGAAGCACATAATGCAACAGCAGATGTAGAAGCAACAACAAGGTGCTTTTTAGAATTGTTAAGAAATAAACATTATTCATTAAATCAGTTAGAAATTTCTGAAGATTATTTTGATAAATTTAATAAAAAGAATCCTCAAACCATTGATTTAATTGGGCTAAAACATAAAAATTTAAAAAAGGAAAGCAAGAAATTAAAAGATAACAATAAAAACATAAAAGAACATAAAACTGAGCATAAACAGCACAATTTAGAAAATGCTCAATTTTCGCATTTACATAACCATTCTCAATTTTCAATTTTACAATCAACGTCAAGTATTAACGATCTAATTAAGGCAACTGAAAAAAATGAAATGCCTGCTGTAGCTTTAACCGATACAGGTAATATGATGGGTGCTTTTTTATTTATTAAAGAAGTGATCAATTATAATAAAACTGCTGAAAATCCTATTAAACCAATAGTAGGTTGTGAATTTTATATTTGTGAAGATCATCTCGATAAGAGAACAAAAGATAATGGATTTCAAGTTGTATTGCTGGCCAAAAATAAAAAAGCATATCATAACCTTGCAAAATTAGCTTCTATCGCCTATATCGATGGATTTTATTATGTGCCCAGAATTGATAGGGAAATATTAAAAAAGTATAAAGAAGATATTATTGTTTTAAGTGGTAATATGTATGGTGAAATTCCGAGTAAAATTTTAAATATCGGTGAAAAACAAGCCGAAGAAGCTTTACTTTGGTGGAAAAAAGAATTTGGTGATGATTTTTATTTAGAACTCAATGATCATTATCAGGAAAACGAGCAGCATGTTAATGAAATCTTGTTACAGTTTTCAAAACAACACAATGTAAAAGTAGTTGCAACTAATAATACTTTTTATATAAATAATAAAGAAGCTGAATCACATGATATTTTATTATGTGTTAAGGAAGGTGAAAAGTTTGATACACCAAAAGGAAAGGGTAGGGGATTTCGATATGGTTTGCCAAATGATGAGTATTATTTTAAAAGTCAGGATGAAATGAAACAATTGTTTCAAAAAATTCCTGAAGCAATACTCAATATACAGGAGATAGTTGATAAAATTGAGATCTATAAATTAGCTAGAGAAGTTTTACTACCTAAGTTTGATATTCCTAAAGATTTTATACAACCTTTGGATAAAGAGGATGGTGGCAAAAGAGGTGAAAATGCCTATCTGAGATATTTAACCTATGAAGGAGCTAATAAAAGATATAGTGTAATTAGTGATGAGTTAAAAGAAAGAATTGATTTTGAGTTGATGACCATCGAAAATACAGGATATCCCGGTTATTTTTTAATTGTAGAAGATTTTATTAGAGAAGCCAGAAAAATGGATGTTTCTGTTGGTCCAGGTAGGGGGTCAGCTGCCGGATCGGTAGTAGCTTATTGCTTAAAGATCACTAATATAGATCCGATTAAATACGATTTACTTTTTGAGCGTTTTTTAAATCCCGACAGGGTTTCTTTACCGGATATTGATATTGATTTTGATGATGAAGGAAGACAAAAAGTAATTGATTATGTTATCGAAAAATATGGTTCTAGACAAGTTGCCCAGATTATAACTTATGGCACAATGGCCGCAAAATCTTCTATTCGTGATGCAGCCAGAGTATTAGATCTACCCTTACAAGATGCAGATAAAATAGCCAAATTAATACCTAATATTAAATTAGAAAATATTTTTGGTGAAGATGAAAAAAGCATTTCAAAAGTTAAAGCACTCCGCAAAGAAGAATTTGAAAATATAAATGAACTAAAAAGAATTGCAGAAAGTAATGGTATTGATGCACAAACTATAAATCAGGCAAGAGCTTTAGAGGGTTCGGTCAGAAATACAGGAACTCATGCTTGTGGTGTAATCATCACACCCGAAGATATAACCAATCTAATTCCTGTAGCAACTGCAAAAGGAACCGATATGTTTGTTACTCAATTTGATAATCATGTTGTTGAAGATGCAGGTTTATTAAAAATGGATTTCTTAGGGTTAAAAACTTTAACATTAATTAAAGATACCATTAAGATAGTTAAAGCATTACATGGAAAATTATTAGTACCTGATGAATTTCCGCTTGACGATGAAAAGACTTTTGAATTATTTCAAAATGGTGAAACCGTTGGAATTTTTCAATATGAATCGGCAGGTATGCAAAAGCATTTAAAAGCGCTAAAACCTACAGAATTTGCAGACTTGATCGCAATGAATGCTCTTTATCGACCCGGTCCGATGGAATATATTCCTCAATTTATTGATAGAAAACTCGGACGTGAGGATATTGCTTATGATCTTCCTGAAATGGAAGAATATTTAAAAGAAACCTATGGTATTACAGTTTATCAGGAGCAGGTAATGCTATTATCACAAAAATTAGCAGGATTTACAAAAGGTGAAGCTGATATGTTGCGAAAAGCAATGGGAAAAAAGATCTTTGCACTGCTTGAAAAATTAAAACCAAAATTTATTGAAGGCGGTAAAAAGAATAATCATCCTGAGGAAGTTTTAGAAAAAATATGGAAAGATTGGGAAGCCTTCGCAGCCTATGCATTTAATAAATCACATTCAACTTGTTATGCTTTTATTGCTTATCAAACTGCTTATTTAAAAGCGCATTATCCTGCTGAATATATGGCGGCAGTATTGAGTAATAATATGAACGATATCAAACAGGTTACATTTTTTATGGAAGAATGTAAACGTGCAGGCATCAATGTTTTAGGACCAGATGTTAATGAATCATTCTATAAATTCGCAGTCAATAAGGATGGTGCGATTAGATTTGGAATGGGGGCAATCAAAGGTGTTGGTTCAAGCGCTGTAGATGCTATAGTTTCGGAAAGGAAAAAAGAAGGAGTTTATAAATCTATTTTTGATCTGGCCAAAAGAGTTGATCTGCGTGCTGCAAATAAAAAAGCTTTTGATGGGTTAGTCTTAGCAGGTGCTTTTGATTCTTTTGATGATTATATACACAGGGCACAATATTTTAATTTAGATGAAAAAGGTTTGAGA
>JAOZVI010000213.1 GCA_029938265.1 Flavobacteriaceae bacterium
AACCCTTGCACTGCAAGGGTTTTTATTTTTATAAAAACTTAATTAAATCCCAATAAAAACTCCAATAGTATAGTTGGTTTTTTGTTTTTATTCCAACAATTGATAAATGTATCTTCCTCCTGTTTCATAAGCAATATCTCTAGCTGTTTGACCGTATTGATTGCGAATATTACGATCTGCACCTAGTTCTAATAAGATTTTAACTAATTCAGAGTTGTTGTTTGCTGTACAGACCATTAGTGGGGTGTAACCATATTCATCAAGAGCATCCAAATTGACCCCAGTTGCAACCAATGCCTTTAGTACTTCGTGTGGCTGTGGTTTGGATTTCCCTTTTTTAATTTCTTCTCCAACAAAAACAGGTTCATTATTAAAATCATATGTTTCGTTGAAATAATCAATAGCAAGAAATAAGGGAGAGATCTTTTCATTGTCTTGTGCATTTACATCAACACTAAGTGATGTATATAGAGGAATTAATTTCAGAGCACTATTTTTTGTAACAGCATAATGCAATAAATTTCTACCATCAACATCAAGAGCCAAAGGATTTGCTTCATTATCTAATAATAGTTGTGCAATTTCGAGTGACTCAGCTAACATAAGTGGAGTTAGATCTGTATTTAGTAATTTGTTTGCATTGGCACCATTTTGTAATAATTCTTTAAGCTCTACAATATCATTATTCCCAAGTGCTATTAGTAGTTGTCCTTGTAATTCCTCCTCTTTTGTACCATGAAGATCTCTATAAACAATTGAGTCATGAATAATATTTTGCTTTTTATCTTTTTCTAATAAAGTATTTGTTTTTTTGTTACTATCATCAGAATATTTAACAACTTGCTGTTTCTTTTGTGAATTACAGGTTGTAGTAAAAAATATCAATAAAGTAATTATTAAAAGATTTTTTGTGATCTGTTTTAAAGTTTTCATAATACCTTACAAAAAAAGCGTTATAAATTAGTTAAACTCATTTTATAGTTTTGGCTATATCTTAAAACTAATTTTAAGATATGTACTATCAATTATTCCTTGGACAATGAACAGTGAAATTCCACGCCGTGTTTGTCCCCCCATCACAATTTGGATTTACTCGTACAGTTATAATTGGTGAGCCACTAATTTGTAACTGAATACTTTTGCTCTCACCTACACATCCTGAATTAAAAATTACACGACCTCCATTTGTAATAATAATCTGATCTTCTTCAGTAAATGTTTGATAATCAAATTGAAAAGTCCCAAAACTCTGCCCCAGGTCAATTGTATGCACTTCTGGAACATTTTTTCCTGCTTGTTGCTGATCATTACAATTACTTTGATGCATTTCGGGCTGCTGCATAGATGTAGGTGTAGTACCAGGACCATAACCAGGAGGCATTATTCCCTGCGTATTTCCATTGACTGCATTTAGGACACCCATTGTCAGTGTTAAAACATTATCCCAATTAATATTTGGTTTTTTACGTTCTGGTTCACATGCAGTTTGTCTTTTATTCCACTTAAAACCTGGTAAACAATCGCAAACCCACTCATTTAGGGATGAATCAAATAGTGGACGAGTATTTGGTAAATGAGAACAATTGGTTTGGTCAATTTCTTGCTGAACTAATTTATTACAGGCAGTATATTCTGCATTCCATTCGTAGCCTGGTATGCAATCACAAAAAGCTTCTTGCTTAACTGGATCCCAAACGGATTGGGTATTTGGGTACATAGAACAATCAATATTTTGCATTAAAGCTTGCGATTTAGATATACATTTAGTGAAATTCTCATTCCATTCAAAACCCGGTAAACAATCACATACAACTTCATTATTAACCGGATCCCAAACTGGTTGGGTATTTGGGTACATAGAACAGTCCGTTTGAGCGACAATTAGTTCCTGCTTAGATAAACATTCAGAATAATCATCGTTCCATTGATATCCAGCAATACAATCACAATAAGTCTCTTTTTTACTATAATCCCATTTTGCTTCAGTATTTGGCCATTGTGAACAATCAGCTTGGCTTAATAGACTGTTAATATCCTGAGTACTAGTAATGGATACATTGGGAACAATTGTTGGATCACTTGTCGGAACAGTTGTAGGAATAGTTGTTGGGGTTGTTGTCGGAACTGATCTTGGAATAACAATAGGATTAGGATGATTCTCATTATTATCAACACTGGAAACCGAACTATTATTCATACATTTAGATATTAGATCCTTGTTCTTATCTAAACATTTTTGACAATCTTCATCTACAGCAACTCCTAAAAGCACAATGGAATTATCACATTCAGGACAATATTTGGAGCGACAATATTCATAAGAATTAGAAGTTTTCACATTTCTGTCTGCACTCAGTGCTGCTTTAATATCTTCTGAAATTAAATTGGCTAAACGGATACATTCAGTTACATTGTTATAATCATTTGATAATCTTATTAGTGAGGCTATTCGGTTTTCCAAATCTAAATTACTCAAATTAGCACATCTAATTATAAAAGACCCTCTTGGTTGTTGAATTTCTTTATATGTATTTAGAACTTTTAGTGTTCTTCTTAAATAATCTGCGGCAAGTTTCATCTGTTGTTTGGTTGCCTTGATATCATTGTTTCTATTCAAAGCCTCATCAGCCTGACGGAATGCCTGAGCTGCGTATGCTGTACTAAAACCAAGTCGAAAATAACAAGTAGAACAAGTTGGCGTATTTATTGTTTGACCGTCAAATACCATTATTGAAAGCTTAGAGCCCCATGAATAGTAGGTGTTATTTATATTGGTATATACTCTACCCCTTTTAAATTTATGATTGGTTGTACTTTGAAGTTCTTTTATTTGATTAAGCAAATAATTTTGCTGCTGTTTCCAACCTGGCCAGGCAGGAATAGCAGGCTCGCAATCTCTGGCTGCCCGCTCAACAGAATTATATGCTCCTTGTAATTGTTCAATAATTATCCGATCAAAAGGCGATGGAGCCTCTCGTGATCGAGTATACTCAAGTAATGCAGATCCCCATCCCAAAAATAGACCAGTGTCATAAATCTGTCTTGGGCAGTTTTCTTCAACTTGTGCTATAGCCGTATTACTATACAACATGTTATATATAAAAAAAATAAATAACGCAAATTTGGGGAGATGTTTCATTATATAAAAATTAAATTTCATTCCTAAAGAAAAAACAGTCATTTTGTATTGGTCATTT
>JAOZVI010000077.1 GCA_029938265.1 Flavobacteriaceae bacterium
AACAGATGTGTGATTCCTGAATATAATTTTGATATTGAACACCTTACAGAATTATTGGTTCAAGATAGAAATAATAATCCAAGTAGATATTCTGTTGTATTAGCATCTGAAGGAACCTTATTCAAGGGAGAAGAAATGATCTATCAGGACGCTGAAAAAGATATGTTCGGACATGCAAAATTAGGAGGAGTTGGCGATATGATCTCAGCAGGGATCAAAAATCATTCAGCCAAATTTAACAATGGAAATACCATTAATATTATTAACCAAAAACTTGGCTATCTTGTTAGAGGTGGTGATCCTGATGCAGTAGATTCTATTGTTCCTATGGCTTATGGAAATCTGGCACTGGATCTTATTCTTGGAGGATTTCACGGTCGTTTGGTTGTATTAAAAAACGGACGATATGACGATGTTCCTTTGGACGTTGTAACCAGCACTAAAAAAATTGTAAATGTTGAAAAATACTACAATACAGAAAGATTAAGACCTCATTATCATAGATTTGAAATGAAACCTATGTTCTTGATGGCAGCTGATCATTAGTATAGTTATATCCAAAAAAAATACCCGATAAAAATAATTTATCGGGTATTTTTTTATTTATGTATTACTATCTAATGATTCTGTTTTTTAATTAAATTTAAAGCACTACCCTCTTTAAACCATTCAATTTGACCTTTGTTGTATGTATGATTTAACTTGATTGTATTTTTATCACCGCCTGAATGAACAATTTCTAATGTCAATTGTTTACCGGGAGCAAATTGATCTAAATCCAAGAAATTAAAAGTATCATTTTCTTTGATCAGATCATAATCATTTTCATTAGCAAATGTCAGACCTAACATTCCTTGTTTTTTCAGGTTAGTTTCATGTATCCTTGCAAAAGATTTAACAATAACTGCAGCAACACCTAAATGACGTGGTTCCATAGCCGCATGTTCTCGCGAAGAGCCTTCACCATAATTGTGATCACCAACAACTATAGAGTAAACTCCAGCTTTTTTATATGCTCTGGCAGTATCAGGTACTGGACCATATTTTCCGGTCAATTGATTTTTTACTTTATTGGTTTCTTTATTAAATGCATTTACAGCGCCAATTAACATATTGTTAGAAATATTATCAAGATGACCTCTAAAACGCAACCAGGGACCAGCCATTGAAATATGATCTGTAGTACATTTACCAAAGGCTTTAATCAACAATTTTGCATCTTCAATCTTGTTTCCTATCGGTGTAAATGGCGTAAGTAATTGTAATCTTTTAGATGTAGAATTTACATCTATTTCAATTTCAGAACCATCTACTATTGGGGCTACATATCCTGGATCATCAACATCAAATCCTTTAGGTGGCAATTCAAAACCTGTTGGCTCATCAAATTTCACTACTTCACCTTTTTTATTTGTTAAAGTATCTGTCATTGGATTAAAATCCAGTTTTCCGGAAATTGCTATAGCAGTAACCATTTCCGGAGAAGCTACAAAAGCATAAGTATTAGGATTACCATCAGCTCTTTTAGAGAAATTCCTGTTAAAAGAATGAATAATTGTGTTTTTTTCTTGCTTTTCTGAACCTTCCCTAGCCCATTGTCCGATACAAGGTCCACAGGCATTTGTAAAAATTTTGGCATCAAGATCTTCAAATATATTCAATAATCCATCACGATCGGCAGTAAAACGCACCTGCTCTGATCCGGGATTAATGCCAAATTCAGCTTTTGCAACTACTTGCTTATCTACTGCTTGTTTTGCAATTGAGGCTGCTCGTGAAAGATCTTCATAAGATGAATTTGTACAAGAACCAATTAAACCCCATTCAACATCTAATGGCCATTCATTTGTTATTGCTTTTTCTGTCATTTCTCCAACAGGAGTTGATAGATCCGGGCTAAACGGACCATTAATATGAGGTTTTAATTCTGATAAATTAATTTCAATTACTTCATCAAAATACTGTTCAGGATTTTCATAAACTTCATCATCTCCTGTTAAATAAGAAGCAATCTTATTGGCTTCATCAGCAACTTCATCTCTACCTGTTGCTCTTAAATAACGTTCAATAGATTTGTCATATCCAAATGTTGAAGTTGTAGCTCCAACTTCAGCGCCCATATTACATATAGTTCCTTTACCCGTTGCCGATAATGCTTTTGCGCCTTCTCCAAAATATTCAATTATTGCTCCTGTTCCTCCTTTAACAGTTAAAATCCCTGCAACTTTTAAAATTACGTCTTTAGGAGCTGTCCAGCCGCTCAATTTTCCGGTTAATTTTATACCGATTAATTTAGGGAATTTTAATTCCCAAGCCATCCCAGCCATAACATCTACAGCATCTGCTCCTCCAACACCAATAGCAATCATACCTAAACCACCGGCATTAACAGTATGAGAATCTGTACCTATCATCATACCACCCGGAAAAGCATAATTCTCAAGAACAACCTGATGAATAATTCCTGCACCCGGTTTCCAAAAACCAATGCCATATTTATTTGAAACGGATCCTAAAAAGTTAAAAACCTCACTACTGGTATTAATAGCATTTTGCAAATCTTTATCAGCTCCTACCTTTGCCTGAATTAGGTGATCACAATGTACTGTTGTAGGTACAGCAACACTTTTCTTTCCTGCCTGCATAAATTGCAATAATGCCATTTGAGCAGTTGCATCTTGACAAGCGATCCTATCAGGGGCAAAATTAACATAATCTACACCTCTCCTAAAAATTTGTTTGGCTTTACCATCCCAAAGATGATTATACAATATTTTTTCAGCTAGAGTTAAAGGCTTTCCAACCATTTTTCGTGCAGCGTCAACACGTTCAGTCATTCGACTGTAAACCTCTTTAATCATTTCTATATCAAATGCCATAATATAATTGTTTGAATGAAAATATCTATTTTTAAAATTTACACAAATTTACAAAATTTACTGTTATTTTTAAGTATTAATAAAAATAACTGCATATTATTATTTATTAATTATATTTTACATGATCTAATGCTTATTTATCAATAATATAGTGTAATTAATGGTAATTTTTAAGAATATGATAAAAAACAAAGTAGATCTATAAGCCGGATTCTGTATCACGCCAAGGGCGTAATTCTCATCATTTATCTGCATTGCAAATTACTTTACAATTGTTGCTGCTTACCCATTGAAATCGAGCGAGTAACTCTTTTCCGATAAAAATCGGAACTCCAATTTACTTAGCATTACACCGCATAGAGTTTACCTGATTTCACTACAGCCTAACTGTACTTGCTTTCTGTTGCACTTGTCCTTTCACGTCAATGACGTGAAGACGGATGTTATCCGCTATGCTACTCTAAGGTGTCCGGACTTTCCTCATTGTGTTGAAATAAGTTCAACACAAAGCGATAAGACGATCTACTTTTGTACAAAAATAAGAATAACAATTCAAAAAAAATAAAAAAACCCACTTTTGAAAAATCAAAAGTGGGAAAATTGCTATGAAAAAGAATATTACTATAAATAGTAATATTTTTTGGAATTGTAAAGTTACATATAAAATTGTGTTTTACGCAAACAATTATTAAAAAATTTGATTATTTCTTAGAAAAAGCATTAACTGCTTGTTATTCCACTCTTTAACTCAAAAAAATAAAAAAGATGATTTTATTATATACAAAACCCACCCTAATAATAGAGTGGGAAAATTGCTATGAAAAAGAAAAAGTTGCTGAATTATGTAATTCAGCAAAACAAATATAAGAATTAAATTTTATTATCTCACACCAAATTACTAATATTTTACTCCTTTAAACTTGATTATAAATATGTTATAAAAACATATCCTTTACTTTTTCAAAAAATGATTTTTCTTTATCAGATGGATCTGGTATAAAATTTATATCATCTATCATCTTATTGAAAAAAGATTTTTGCTCTTTTGATAGTTTTTGAGGCGTCCAAACATTAATATGGACCAAAAGATCTCCTTTTCCATAATGATCTAAACTCTCCAATCCCTTACCTCGCAATCTTAATATTTTTCCTGATTGTGTACCTTCATCAATTTTAATACGCACTTTACTTGAAATTGCATCAATCTCTTTTGTTGTTCCTAAAACTGCTTCAGAAAAGTTGATATACAAATCGTAATGTAAATTATTACCCTCTCTTTTTAGTTTTTTATGATGGATCTCCTGAACAACTACTAAAATATCACCCGGAATTCCGTCACCAGGCGCCTCATTACCTTTGCCTGTAACTTTTAACTGTACACCATCTGTAACACCTGGAGGAATATTAATTGATACGGTTTCTTCCTGGCTGATCATTCCATTAGCATCTGAGTTTTTAGGTCGTTGATCTACCGTCTCACCAACACCCTGACATGTTGGACAAGTAGATGCAGTTTGCATTCTTCCTAAAATAGTATTGGTCACTCGGGTAACACTACCCTGACCATTACAGGTTTGGCAGGTCTTATAGGTTACTCCTTTAGCTTTAATTAAACGTTTAACTTTTACTTTTTTCTCAACACCATTTAAAATATCTTTCAATTCTAATTTAACGCGAATTCTCAAGTTACTCCCTTTAACACGGGCTCGCCTTGAACCTCCACCACCAAAACCGAATCCACCACCAAAATGACCACCAAAAATATCTCCAAACTGACTAAAGATATCTTCCATATTCATACTTCCACCAAAACCGCCTTGACCTCCATTTTCAAAGGCTGAATGTCCAAAACGATCGTATTTAGCTTTCTTATCTTGATTACTTAAGATTTCGTAGGCTTCAGCAGCTTGTTTAAATCTTTCTTCAGAAGCTTTATCTCCGGGATTCTTATCAGGGTGATCTTGTAATGCTCTTTTGCGATAAGCTTTCTTGATCTCGCTGGTAGTTGCATTTTTACTTACCCCCAATACTTCATAATAATCTTTTTTCACAAGTTTAAATTTTTATAATTATTCAAAATAATTTTTAATTTCCAATAACAACTTTTGGATACCTTATTATGGTTTCTCCTAATTTATATCCCTTTTCAACTACGTCAATTATCTTACCTCTTAGTTTTTTTGACGGAGCAGGTATTTGTGAAATAGCTTCATGAATTTCGGCATCAAATAGATCTCCTTGTTTTGCTTCTGCATCTAATAGACCTTTTTGAAGTAAAGTGTTTTTAAATTTATTATAAATTAATTGCATCCCTTCTTTTAACGCTTTATCTGAAGATTTTTCTACTTCTTTTAATCCACGCTCAAAATCATCTAAAATTGGCAAAAGGGCTGTCATTAATTCTTTATTTGCAGTGCTAAATAACTCAATACGTTCTTTTGATGTTCTTTTTTTATAATTCTCAAATTCAGCAAACAAGCGTAAAAAATTATCTTTCTCTTTTTTAACTTCCCCTTTTAAAATCTCTGTTTCATCAATCTTATCTTCATTATCTTCCTGATTTTCAGAGTCTTCTTCATTATTATCTATCTCTTCATTTGTCATCCCCTCATCGTAGAAATCTCTTTCCACATCTTTATTATTATCATTTTTATTTGTCATCTTATCTTAAATTTCTATTCTTAAAACAAATTAAAGCAAAATCATTGCCAAGCATGATTATATGCCACATTGTCATTTATTTAAAAAAATAATATTGAGAATTTTCTTAGAATGTATCGCTAATTCTTTCAATTTTTGCGCCCAGAGCCCTCAATCTTTCATCAATTCTTTCATAGCCTCTGTCAATTTGTTCGATATTGTGAATGGTGCTTTTACCAGTTGCAGAAAGTGCAGCAATCAGTAATGATATTCCTGCTCTAATATCTGGTGAGGTTAACGTTGTTCCTCTTAAACTGGATTCATGATTTAGACCAATAACTGTTGCACGATGTGGATCACATAAAATAATTTTTGCACCCATATCAATTAATTTGTCAACAAAAAATAACCTGCTTTCAAACATTTTTTGATGTACCAATACACTACCTTTTGCTTGTGTTGCTACTACCAATACTATACTTAGCAAATCGGGAGTAAATCCCGGCCATGGAGCATCAGAAATTGTCAATATTGAGTCATCTAGATCACTTTGAATTTTGTAACTTTTCTGCTTAGGAATAAAAATATCATCATTTATCTTTTCTAATTTTATTCCCAGTTTTTTAAATACATTTGGTATCTGCCCTAAGTTTTTCCAACTAACATTCTTAATTGTCAATTCTGATCCTGTCATTACGGCCATTCCAATCCAACTACCTATTTCAATCATATCGGGTAATACACTATGTTCACACCCCGATAATGACTCAACACCTTGAATGATCAATCTATTTGAGCCTATTCCACCAATTTTTGCACCCATACTAACCAACATCTTTGAAAGTTGTTGAATATATGGCTCACAAGCTGCATTGTAAATTATGGTTTCACCCTCTGCTAGAACTGCAGCCATAATTATATTTGCAGTTCCTGTTACAGAAGCTTCATCAAGCAACATATAAGCTCCTTTTAGTTTTTTTGCCTCTACTCCATAAAAATGTTCATTTTTATTATATCTAAACTTTGCGCCAAGCTTAATAAAACCATCAAAATGTGTATCTACTCTCCTTCTACCAATTTTATCTCCTCCGGGTTTTGGTATATAACCTCTCCCAAATCTTGATAATAAAGGACCAACAATCATAATTGATCCGCGAAGTGTACCACCCTCTTTTTTAAATATATCTGATTCTAAATAGTCAAGATCTATATCATCTGCTTGAAAAGTATAGGTGTTGGCTTTGATCTTTTTAATTTTAACGCCCAATTCACCTAAAATATAAATAAGTTTATTTACATCTCTTATATCCGGTATATTACTTATGGTAACCTTTTCAGGTGTTAAAAGAGTTGCACAAATTATTTGTAAAGCTTCGTTCTTAGCGCCTTGAGGAGTGATTTCTCCTTTTAATTCATGGCCACCTTCAATTTTAAATATTGACATCTTACAAAATGATTAATGAAGTTTTATTTTTTCCACTTTGGGTTTTTTTTATATTGCTTTGCATTTCCTTTATATGTGGTTCTACTAACTTTTTTTCGCATTAAACTTTTACTTTCGGATAGTTCTTCATCCTCATCACTATAACTTATTTTTCCTCCAGATAATTCATGTAAATGTTTAAAGATCGTTTTATCTTCAACGGTATCCTTATTCCAGTTTAAATAGCATTTTTTCATATGATTAGCTATCGTATAAATAAGTGCGTCTTTCATTTCACCATCTTCCCATTTATTTGCAGCATCAATCATTATTTGAATATTATTACCATAAAATCGGTATTTGGAAGCTGATCTTGGATAAGGTAAATGTTCTGGTTTTGCCTGTAAAACTTCTTTTGATGGTTCTGGATAGGGCGAATCAACTATTAACTTATAATCAGAAATAATAAACAACTGATCCCATAGTTTATGTTGAAAATCGGGAACATCACGCAAGTGAGGCTGTAAATTTCCCATTACATCAACTATCGCTTTAGCCATTTTATTACGTTCCACATCATCCTCAATTGATACACAAAAATTTACCAATTTTTGGATATGCCTTCCGTACTCCGGAATTTTCATCATTTCTCTCTCCGAATTATATTCTATATCTAACACTATTTTCGTTTTTTTTTAATTAAAATAACTGACTGCAAATTAACAATTAAAAATAGGTTTTACAATTTATTTCTATCCTATTATTTTTAATTTTGCAAAATGTAATAACAAGTTTTTTATGGTACCCGACTCAAATTTAATTACTGCTTTTTTATTATTACCATTTCCTTCAATTTTTAATACTTCGCCTTTACCAAATTTTGCATGTGTAATGATATTACCGACTATCAGATTATTATCAAACAAGTTGGATGAAGATGTTGAAATTGAATCAATCTTTTTTAAATTTTTTGGCGGATTAACATTTATTATCTTTTCAGGGTTTGATTTCTTTTTTATTGATAATTTATCAAGCGGTTTTCTAAAACGAATTTTATTTTGAGGTACTGAACCAAAAATATCTTCATTTACAAATCTATTGAGTTGGGAATTTGATCTTTTTGAAGAGATAAATTCAACAAAATTTTCATCGATTTCTTCAATAAATCTACTCTGTTCACAATCAACCAATTTTCCCCAACGATATCTTGAATTAGCAAATGATAAATAAACTTGTTTTTCGGCACGGGTCAAGGCCACATAAAACAAACGTCGTTCCTCTTCAATTTCACTTCGGGTATTCATACTCATAGCAGAAGGAAATAAATTTTCTTCTAAACCTACAATATAAACATAAGGGAATTCCAATCCTTTTGCCAAATGAATGGTCATTAATGAAACCCTTGGTTTATCATCCTTTTTATTATCAAAATCAGTTGCTAAAGCTACATCTTCTAAGAAAAATGCTAATGAGGCATTTCCCTTATTTTCCTGAATCTCAATAAAGTCTTTTATACCATTGAGTAACTCTTGCACATTTTCAACTCTGCTTACTGCTTCGGGTGTTCCATCAAGTTCAAGATCTTTAATTAACCTTGTTTTTTTTAAAACAAAATCTGTAATCTCATAAGCATTTTTAGTTTGTGCTTCAACCTGAAAACTTTTGATCATTGTTACAAAATTCTGCAACTTTGTTTTTGTACCCAAATTGATCTTTAATTCAATTTTGTCTAGATTCTCTAAAATTTCAAAAATCGATTTTTTATAATGATTAGCCGCAACAGTAAGTTTTTCAACAGTAGTTTGACCAATTCCTCTTGCGGGATAATTTATAACTCTTTTTAATGCTTCTTCATCGTTTGTATTGACCAATAATCTTAAATAGGCCAAAGTATCTTTGATCTCTTTACGTTGATAAAACGACAAACCTCCATAGATCATATATGGGATATCTTTTTTTCTCAGTGCATCTTCTATAGCTCTAGATTGTGCATTTGTACGGTATAAAACTGCAAATTCATTATTTTTTACCTGATGCTGCATTTTAATTTCAAAAATTGAACTACTCACGAACCTACCTTCTTCTCCTTCAGATAAAGTTTGTTTTATCTTCACTTTATTACCGGCGTGATTGGCTGTCCAAATTTCTTTATCGAGCTTTGTTTTATTCTTATTGATTACACTATTTGCTGCATTGACAATATTTTTTGATGAACGGTAATTTTGTTCAAGTTTAAAAATCTTTACATCTTCATAATCACGTTGAAAATTTAAAATATTTTGAATATTCGCTCCTCTAAAAGCATAAATACTTTGGCTGTCATCTCCCACCACACAAATATTTTGAAATCTATCAGCAAGGGCTCTTACAATAAGATATTGAGAATGATTGGTGTCTTGATACTCATCAACCAAAATATAGCGAAACCTTTCCTGATATTTTGCCAGTACATCCGGAAAACGGGTTAGTAACTCATTGGTTCTTAACAATAGATCATCAAAATCCATTGCTCCAGATTTAAAGCAACGATCAACATATTCTTTATAAACCTCACCCAATCTTGGGCGTCCGGCCATTTTATCAGCCTCGATCAATTCCAAATTACTATAATAAGCTCTTACGGTTATTAAGCTATTTTTGTATTGAGAGATCCTACCTAAAACCTGTTTCGGCTTATATTTTTCTTTTTCAAGATTCATCTCTTTAATAATAGAAGTTAACAGCCTGACTGAATCTTGCGTATCATAAATTGTAAAATTTGATGGAAAACCGATCTTTTCGCCTTCACTGCGAAGTATTCTGGCAAAAACACTATGAAATGTTCCCATCCATAAATTCTTAGCTTCACTTTGTCCAACAATCTGAGCAATACGAGTTTTCATTTCCCGGGCTGCTTTGTTGGTAAAAGTTAAAGCCAAAATATTAAACGGATCAATGCCTTGTTGCATTAAATAAGCAATTCGATAAGTAAGCACTCTTGTTTTGCCGGAACCTGCTCCGGCTATAATAATCATAGGCCCTTCTTTATGAAGAACGGCTTGTTTTTGTGCCTCGTTAAGTTGGTCGATATAATTTGTCACTTATAAATTTTGAATGCTCAAAAATACAATGCTTTACAAAATCATACAATAAAAGTTATTGACATTTTTACATAAAAAAGCCATCATTCAAATAAATGACGGCTTTATATAAAGAACTGTAAATATTTTATTTATCTCTAAAGATATCTACTCTTCTGTTTTCTTGTCTTCCTTTTTTAGTGTTGTTATCACCAATAGGCTGAGCAGAACCATGTCCTTCAGCTCTGATTAAGTCAGATGGGAAACCATTTGTAATCAAATAATTCATAACAGCATCAGCACGTTCTTGTGATAATTTAGTATTTATTTTATCACTACCTGTACTATCCGTATGACCTTCAACTTTAAAGTTCAATGTTTTGTATTCACCTAAAATTGAAGAAAGTTTTTCTAATCTAACCTGAGTTTCATCTGTAAAAGTAAATTTACCTGTATTAAAATAAATTGCTCTTGCTAGATCTGTAATTTGACCAACTACTTCTTCAGTTACTTCAGGACAGCCATGTAACTCAGAAGTTCCTGCAATATTAGGGCAGTTATCATCTGCATCAGCAATACCATCACCGTCTGCATCTGCCATAGGACAACCTTTATTTTCAACTAAACCAGCTTCGTTAGGGCAATTATCATTTTTATCCATTACACCGTCACCATCACTATCCGGGCAACCGTTAAATTGCTCTAATCCGGCAACTTCAGGACAGTAATCATCTTGATCACTAATACCATCACCATCAGAATCCGGGCAACCGTTAAAAGCTGCTAAACCAGGAGTATTCGGACAAGCATCTTTAGAATCCTGAATACCATCTGCATCAGAATCAGGACAACCGTTAAAAGCTTCTAATCCGGCAACTTCAGGACAGGCATCTTCTTTATCTTTTACACCATCACCATCTGTATCTTTACCACCAAAATT
>JAOZVI010000078.1 GCA_029938265.1 Flavobacteriaceae bacterium
CAGGGTGGTGTGAGAGGACAGATAGGGAAATAATCCCTATCTTCCTACTCGATTAGTGACTTTCCCCCCCCAGGTTATAATATCATTTAATGATGAACATCCCTGATTAGTGTTGCCCGATTTTTATTAATTTTTCACCATAAAATATTTCTTTTCAAACAAATAATAATAATTCCATAAATGGTGATGTGTAAAAGTATCACTTTTATCTTCGTACGAATCTATGTCATTTATATTTGGAATTAAAACTATTGAATTTCCACAAATAGTATAATCAAAACTATTTTTAAAATCCAGTTTTTCTAAATAGGGTAATTCCTTATGCACAAAATTATATGTTAAGGAGCCAAGATATTTTGTGAGGTGTTCTTGAGCTTTGGTCAATGATTTTTGCATTTTATTATAAAGGGCTAATAATTCCATTCGTTTTATAGGTTTCATCGTTTTTGTTGATTCTTTTATGCCTAAGTAAGGATTGATCTTATTAATATCACTTATTGTTTGTACAGAAAATGGACTTTCAGGTACCCAATCTCTTGAATTAACAATTCTATAGGCCCATCCCTCCTGAGTATAGGAAGAGAAATCATATGAGAAATATAAATTGCCTGGTTTTGGCGCTCCACTGGCATAAGTTTTAAAAACAATATCCTTAGGAATATCTTGATTGTAGTGTAAAAATGAGGTCATAAGTAAAGCAAGTGCACCTCCCTGGCTATGTCCTGAAATATAAAATTTCTTAACTCCTTTTTTATAAAACTCATCAATTTTTTCTAAAACTGTTTTTGAAAGAAAACCTACACCTATTGTCCAGCCAACATGAACATAAGCTAAAGTGTCGTTGGCCATTTTATATTTAAAAGTGTTTACAGAATCTAACTTAATCTCACCACTGGAAGCAATCATTCCTGAGTAAAAATTTTCCATCCAGGATATACGTTCTTCTACCGTACCTCTAATATTGATCTCACATGAATTGGTAGCCTTGTTGTACCATAGATTCCATTTATTGTCTAGCCCGACAACCGGTGAAGAATAAACCATCTCCCAATTTTTAAGTTTGGGCATATTTAAAGTTTGCCTCAGAGAATCAGGATAATGAAAAGAAGAAATTATTAATGATTCTTTGACTTCATTGATGTCAAAACCGGGTTTAAGAATATTTTGAGAATATGAAGAACTAAATATCAGAATTGTTAAAAAGTAGAATATGGTTTTTATCATAATAAGCTGAATTTAAAAAACCAAATATACTGATTTTGAAAAAAATATTTATAAAGATGTGGTTTTAGGGTTATTTAAATCGTATTTGATTTCCTATTATAAAATACTTTCTGATATCTTTTGATTCAATCATCCCTTCGTTCTTACATTTAATCAACACTGCCTACTGCGACTGATTACAAATTAACCGACTCTTTCAGGTATAAAAATTCTGAAAGGTCTCTCAATGATCTAATAAGTTGCGCCCAATAACTGTCCGCTTAATAGCAATAAACTTAATTCAGCAACTTTGGCTGTATATTTTGCGCGGTTATAATTGTTTGCTGCATTTAATAAATTTACTTGTGCCAAACGGAACTCTACTGAAATGATCTGTCCCAGCTTAAATTGTTCTTCACTTCGTGAAAAGTTTCTTTTATTGGTTTCCACATTTTTTTGTTCGGCTTGTAGAATAAATAAAGCATTTTGATAAGTTTCCCAGGCATTGGCAACATTTCTTTCCAGATCCTGTTCAATTTGTTCTTTTTGTATTTCACTGTTATCAATTGCAATTTTAGCATTTTGAACCCTGGTTTTTGTGGCACCACCGTCAAAAATATTCCAAAATAAACTTACACCCCCATTAAATCCTTGCGAAGTTTGATTGATCAAAGCCAATGAATTAGGATTATTAATATTAAAATCAGACCTATTCCATCCATAACCACCATTGATCCCAATATTTGGATACCAGGTTGATTTACTTATTTTTAGGTTATAGTTGCTTAATTCAATATTCTTTTCAGCCTGAAGCAATATTTTATTATTTGAATTTGCTGAAAGTAAAAGGTTATCTAAATTCAGATCTAAAGCATAAACAACCGTAGTATCCACTTCAAAATCAATATTTACATCTCTGGCCAAAATAACATTCAAATTGCGTTTTGCATTGGCTAATTCTCTATTTAGATTTAATAAACTAATACTATCATTATTTACATCAACCTCCGAGTTTAATACGTCTAATTGCGTTTTTTGTCCGTATTCATAGTTGTACTTTTCTCTTTTTGATCTTTCTTTTGAAATTTCTAAAGATTGTTTTTGTAAATTTTTGTTCTGGGTTAATCTGGCAACCTCATAATAGGAGACCAATAGTTGCAAAACTGTATTCTCCATTACTTGTTTGGCCTGAATTTCACTTAAATTATATAATTCCTGTAACTTTTGATAATTGTATTTTCTGCCCAAACCATCAAAAAGCGTATAATTTAAACCTACTGATGCATTATAAGAAGTGGTTTGCGTATCACTTAATGTTAATTCACCATTTTCAAATTCATTATCGCCATTGTTATCCCGATAATTTGCTCCGCTATTAGCGGAAACAGTTGGTAAATAACCACTATTGTATATACTGGCACTATTTTCTGCCGATCTTACATTGTTTTCTACAACTTTAATATCATAGTTGTTTTCAAAAGCTATGTCAACAGCTTCATTTTTTGATAGATTTTCTTGAGCTAAACTTATAAATGAACTCAACAAAACCACAAATGTGATTGATATTTTATGATAATTCTTCATTTTCTACTTTTAATTCTTTAATAGCTCTTGTTACTTCTTCTTTTGTTGGTTTAGTGCCTGTTCTTAACCAGGTAAGATATACAGTTAATGAATTGCTCAATGATAATAATAGAGGCAGCATCAATAATGTTAGGAAAGTTGCAATTATTATTCCGTATGAAATTGAAATTGCCATAGGTTTTAGAAACTGTGCCTGACGACTTTTTTCTATTAGTAAAGGCATTAAACCAGCAACAGTTGTAAGAGAAGTTAAGAAAATTGCTCTAAATCGTGATATACCAGCCTGAACCAGTGCTTCATCGAATTTCATTCCTTCTTTTAGATAACTGTTAAATTTACCAACCAATACCAATCCATCGTTAACCATAATTCCAACCAAAGCAATGATACCCAGCCATGATAAAATATTTATTGAGAATCCGTGAATATAATGGCCCCAAACAATTCCGATCATACTAAATGGTATCATAACAATTAATAGTAAAGGTTGACTGTAAGAACGAAAGGTAAAAGCTATCACCAGGTATATTAATAAGATTGCAACTAAACCGACTTTGTTTACTGATTTTTTTGTTTTTTCTGCTTCACGATTTTGACCTTCAAAACTAGGCGATACTGTAGGATATTTTGATAATATCTCTGGAAGTACTCGATTTTTGATATCATCTAGTATTTCAGTAGGACTGTCATCCGTTGATTTTAGATCAGCGGTAAGTTGAATTTCTCTTAAACCGTTTAAATGATTAATGGCAACTTCTCCACGTGCAATTTCATAAGAGGCTATTTCACCAAAAGGCACTCTATTTCCCGAGGGAGTTGATATCCACATATCATCTAAATTTTTAATGGATGATCGGTCTTTTCTATTATAACGAACCCATACCTTAATTTCATCTTGTCCGCGTTGAAAGCGTTGTGCCTGAAATCCAAAAAAGCCATATCGAACCTGACTCATAACCGATTGCAATGTAAGACCTAAGATCTGAGCATTATCTTTCAATTTAATGCTAACTTCTTTGATACCGGCAGGATCATTATCGGAAACATCTTTTAAGATCGGATTGCTTTCTAATTCTGCCTTTAATTCTACTTTAGCAGCCTTAAGTTCATCAATGTCATTTCCCAATAGAGAAACTGCAACCGGATTACCTCCAAAGTTTCCTCCTGAACCAAAAGTTAAACTTTCAACACCGTATTTTTTACCTGCTTTATCTCGTATTGCATTTGTAATTTCAGGTGAAGAAAAATCTCTAAACTCACCCTGCAATAAATTAACTGTTAAACTTGCTTTATTTGTACCAGGTCCAATACGTTTTATTATATTTTGAATGACTTGCCTGTTTTCAGTTTGTTTTATAGTGAATTCGTCATTCACCAACCAAGCAGCTTCTTCTATTTCAGAAATTATTGAATCGGTGATTTTTTCATTGGTACCCTGTGGCATATTTAAATTTATAACCACTCTATCGCTGGCCATATTAGGAAAAAATGAAGTTTTTACAACACCACTGCTAATTCCACCAATAGAAAAGATCAATAATGAAATTGGAATAGCAAAACCTAAAATTTTATGCTTCATAAAGAAACGTAAATAGGGAGCGTATAAATTATCTCTAAGATGCTTTAAAAATTTATCAGCTTTAATATTAATGCTATTGAATATTTTAAAGATACCTTCTCTTTTTGTTTCCTTACGCATCAGGGCTTTTGAATGAGCAATATGTGCGGGTAAAATTATTAATGCCTCAATTAATGAAACTGTCAAGGTTAAAACTACTACGGTAGATACCTCGCTAAAAAAATCACCCATTCTGCCATCCAAGAAATAGAAAGTTGAAAAAGCAATAATCGTTGTTAAAATTGCCGAAACAATAGGAGGTATTACCTCTAAAGTACCATCGATTGCAGCCTGAATCGGTGATTTTCCTTTTTCGTAATGCTGATAAATATTTTCACCAATTACAATACCATCATCCACTAAGATACCAATTACAATGATCATCCCAAATAAAGAAAGAACATTAATAGTAACACCTAATTGCGCAGCAAACATAAACATTCCGAAAAAAGCAATTGGTAAACCAGCAGCCACCCAAAATGCTAAACGAACATTTAAAAACAAGGATAAAAAGAACATTACCAAAAGAATTCCGGCAATACCGTTATTTACCAGCAGTTTTGTTCGTTGATTTAATGTTATAGAGCGATCACTAGTAATATTTATTTCTACATTATCGTGTTGATCGTTAAAAGTAGCCGTATAAATTTTAATTTTTTCAGCAGTTGCTAACAGGTCTTCATTATTGGTATTGTTTATTTGAATGTTAATGGCCATTTCTCCATTATAAAAGCTACGGTCTGGATTCTCATTCCAGGTATCTTTAACTTCAGCTACATCTCTTAATCTGATAATATTTCCTGATTTATCGGCTCTAACTATGATGTTATTTAATTCATCGCCATAGTAATTTCTGTTTCTGGCACGAATTAAAAACTCTTCTGTATCCGTTTTTATATTACCTCCGGTGATCAATAAATTAGTTTGTTTTACAGCATTGGCTACATTAGCAAATGTTAATTCATAAGCCCTTAGATCGCTTTCGCGAACAGCAATTTCAATTTCCTGAAGGGGGAATCCCGATAAGGAAACTTGTGAAACACCTTCCATACGCCGTAGATCATTTTCAATATCACGTGCGTATTGTTTTAAAGTTGTGAGTGGAATATTGGTTCCACTTATGGTGAAACTAATCGTTGGCATAATGCTCTCGATCTTAGAAATTACAGGTGGTTCCATTCCCGAGGGAAACGAAGGTACTCTGTCAACTGCATTTTTTACATCTTGCAGAACAACATCAATGTTTTTGCCTTGTTCAATTTCAATGTTAACTGAAGCTGAATTTTCTCTTGAAACCGAAGTTACTCTATCTATACCTACAACTCCTTTTAAATTATCTTCAATCTTTAATACAATACCTTCTTCCATTTCCTGAGGTGAGGCCCCGGGATAAAATAATGAAATGCTGATATTTAATGAGTCAGTTAAAGGAAAAAATGAAGATTTCATTGATCTGACACCAATAATACCAAAAACAATAAATGCAATGATCATGATATTAACTGCTACATGATACTTTATGAAATATGAAATAATTTTTTTCACAAGTTTAAATTTTTGTATTAATTAAAATAACTTATTTATAAATGTTATTGTTTTGAATTTGATTCATTAAAGATCTTTACCGCCATGCCATCATAAGCTCCGGGCACACTTTTTGTTAATGTTATACTGCCATCAGATAAACCTTTAATAACAACCGATTGATCATTGTAATAAACAGGATCTACTTTGACTAAATTTAAAATTGTATCATTTACTACTACAAAAACACTTTCATTGTTTATTAATAATTTACGGGGCATTTCATAGGCAGATTTTTCAGATTTTGCTACTACATCTGCTTCTAAATACATACCTTCTGCTAATTGATCATTTGAAATTTGAATAAAAACTTTAATAGTTTGTGAAGCCTGATCTACTTTGCCGTTTACACGAATTACCTTGCCTGTCCAGTTTTTTGTATTTTCTAAATTATGCAATTCAACACTTTTCCCTTTTTGTAATATATCTTTGTATGCTGCATTAATGGCTATTTCCATTTCATATATGTTTGGGTTGATAAATTCACCCAATTTTTGTCCTTGTCTAACCAATGAACCAGGAGTAACTATGGCTTCAGTTAAGATGCCATTATAAGGGGCTCTTACTGTGTATTTAGCTAATCTAACTTCCAAATTCTTTACATTGTAGTATGTCGTATAGATCTTTCTCCCTGATATAAAGAATTTCTCCTTTTCGGAATTGGTTTGAGGTAGTGTAGGAGTGGTTTTATTAAAATCAAAACTTTCTAAATAATTTTGCCATTTTTTATATTCGTTAGGGAAATCCAAACGAATATCAGGCATTATTGAAGTTATTGAATTAAATAGATTACTTTTTTGCGCCTGTAAATTAGCGTAATGTTCATCGCTATTGATCTTTAGGATGACTTCACCTTTTCTATAATGAGTTCCTGCTTTAAAATCTTTAGATAAACGTTTTAAAACGCCTTGAACTTCACTGTAAAGTTCAATTTTATTTTTAGCTACTAAATTTCCGTTGGCGGATATTACAATAGGTATTTCTTTATTTTTTACTGTTTCAACAAAAACAGTTTTAACAATCTTTGGAGCCTTTATCTTTTTCTTTTGATTGCTATCGATCATTATTTTCACAACAATAAATGCTCCAATAATCAGTAATAATGCAAGTCCGATACTAATATATTTTCTCATTTTAATTAATTTAATTACTGGTTAATTTTTTATTTATATTGCTTTGAATATGGTTTAATACTTTGATTGTTGTTTTAATTTCAAGATCACTAATACCATTTTGTAATTCAGTTATTATTTTATGCAATACGGGCAATGACCTTTTAAAAACTGATTTACCTAAATCACTAATATGAATATGATTTATTCTTTTGTCTTCTTTTGAATTTACTCTATGTACCAATTGTTTTTTTTCCATAGTGTTAATAAGTCGTGTTAAAGATGTTTTTGATCTGTCTGTAATGAAAGCCAGATCATTTTGGATCAAACCATCTTTATCATGTAATTTTTTTAACACCAACCATTGCTCCTTAGAGAGGTCAATCCCATTTTCATGGAAAGTATCTATAAAGTAAAATCCGGAATATTTAGCAGTTTTACCTAAATAGGGAAGAAGTGTCTTTTCAATCAGTATTTTTTCCATAAGTTTTAATAAACGGATGCAAAAATAAACAATTATTTAAGTTAGTTGCATATGCAACTATGTTAAATTAATCACAAAAGTGAAATTATAAAGGTTTAAAAAATGAGTGGACTCCATAAAAAAAACCAGCATTAATAGGATAGAAACACCTGTTAATGCTGATTATTAAATAAAAGTAATAATTATATCTACTGATTATCTATTTCTAAAGCTTCATCAGTAGGTTGGCCGTGTTTGATAAATTCAATAATATATAAAGTAATACCAGTTGCAAACAGAGTTGCCATAATGATCAATACAATAAAGTGAACTTCAATTTCCATTTGTACTTTCATGAAATCCATTTTGTATATACGTTCCATATAAACCTGAGCTACACCAGCTACACCAAAAGAAACCGTCATACCCAACATGCCAATATTTGCAAGCCAAAATGCCATTCTTCCACGTGCGCTATCATAATATTTTCTACCGGTCATATTTGGTAATGAATAGCTTATTATAGCAAATACGATCATTGCGTAAGCACCCCAAAATGACAAATGTGCGTGCGAAGCAGTAACAATAGTACCGTGGGTATAAAGATTTGTTTGCGGTAATGTATGCGCAAAACCAAGTAATCCTGCACCGATAAATGCAACTATTGCAGAGCCAAGTGTCCAGTATAAGGCAATTTTATTTGGATGTTTCTTTTCACCTTTTCTATACATGTTTAGAGCAAATAAGGTCATTGCCAAGAAAGCTAATGGTTCAAGAGCAGAAAATATTCCACCAACGATTAACCAAATTTTATTTACACCAATATAATAATAGTGATGTCCGGTTCCTAAGATACCTGATAAGAAAGTTAATCCAATAATTACATATAACCATTTTTCAATAACTTCTCTGTCAACACCTGTAAGTTTTATCAATAAGAATGATAAAATACCACCCATAATCAATTCCCAAACACCTTCAACCCATAGGTGAACAACCCACCAGCGAAAAAATGAATCCAATACCTGACTATTAAAATCAAGCATTCCGGGTAAGTAGAGCAGCGCTGCAAAAAGCAATCCCATTGCAAGTACAAGTGCGGTTGTTGTTTTTCTTTTTCCTTTATAAAGAGTAACTAAGATCAGTCCCATAAATAATAACACGTTAGCAACGACTAAATAATCTAAAGGTCTTGGTATTTCTAAGAATTTTCTTCCTTCCCAATAGTTAAAATGATATCCAACAATAGCTGCAACACCAACAAGGGCAAGAGTGATCAACTGAACATAAGCCAATTTTACACTTACCAATTCAATTTGAGATTCTTCAGGGATAATATAGTAAGCGGCTCCCATAAAACCAGATAACAGCCATACTACCAATAAGTTAATGTGAACTGCTTTTGCAGTATTAAAAGGAATCCATTCGTGTAATCCATCCATTCCAGCATGGGCAAATCCCATGATAAAACCATAAACTAATTGTAATGTTAACAATAGCATTGATAGTGCAAAAAACCAATAAGCTACTTTTTGTGATTTATATTTCATAATATTTTATTTTTTTGATTAGTTTTATTTTTCTGCTAATGGAGATACAACAGTTTCAAATCCGTTTAGATCAATTTCTCCAATCCATTTAAAGAATTCAATCATATCATTTGCCTGGTCTTCTGTCATTTCATAAGCAACCATTTTTCTATTTCCATGATCTGCTCGCTGCCAAGGTGTTGGAGACATAAGAACACCTCTTATGTAAGCTTCTCCTTGTCTGTCAACTACTTTTGTTAATTCAGGTGCATAATAGCCCCCTTCTCCCATAATTGTATGACATCCCATACAGTTATTTGTTTCCCATAGATATTTACCCCTAATTGCTGATTCGCTAAGGTTTTCTATGTTAGATTGATCCTGAGCAGCAGATAGAGAATACACGGTTAACCCAATAAAGATTAAAAAAGTAACCAAAGTACCACCTAAAAAGAAGGCTCTTGCTTGTTTTTTTGATAACATGTGAAAAGTTTTTAAGTTAATAAGATTTGCATAAAAAGACTTGTTTATCTTTTGTGGGTTAAAAGTAAGAGGAAGTGATAAATAATTATATGATTTATGTCATAAAAGTGACTTAAATGTTAATATTTTTAACATTAATATGAAGTTTTTAATTTCAAATATTGAGGAATTGATTGATAATCAGCATAAAGATAGTCAAATACTTATTCCAAATGAAACCCTGATTTATATTGAATAAATCTTCTAGATCTTTTCAAACTTTACTGTAAAATGTCTCATGATTGGTGCTTCATCAATTATTTTATAGCCTGATTTTGCTTCACTACGCGAATCAAAAATATTTTTTAAAGCTGCAGCAATATATTCCATATGGTTATGGGTATAGGTTCTGCGTGGTATAGCCAATCTTACCAATTCTAATTCAGGATATCTGTTTTTGCGTGTAAAAGGATCACGATCTGCCAAAACAGTTCCAATTTCTACACCTCTGATTCCACCAATAATATACAATTCAATGGCAAGTGCCTGGGCGCGATATTCATCTCGTGGAATGGTTGGAACAAATTTATTGGCATCAATAAAAATAGCATGCCCACCAATTGGATGTTGAACAGGTACACCAAATTCAATTAATTTATTGCCCAAATGTGTAACCTGTCTGATTCTACTTTCAAGGTACTCAAATTCAGTTGCTTCATCCAGTCCCACAGCCAAAGCCGCCATGTCTCTACCACTCATTCCACCATAGGTAATAAAACCTTCAAACATAATATTAAAAACGGTAGCTTTTTTAAAAACTTCTTCGTCATTTAAGGCAATAAAGCCACCCATATTTACCAAACCATCTTTTTTAGAACTCATGGTCATTCCATCACCATAAGAAAATAATTCTTTGGCAATCTCTTTGATGGTTTTATTTTGATAACCGTTTTCACGGATCTTGATAAAGTAAGCATTTTCAGCAAAGCGGGCAGAATCAAACAATACCGGGATCTCATAGGATTTGCACAATTTGGAAACAGCTTTCACATTTTCCATAGAAACAGGTTGACCACCAGAACTGTTGTTTGTAATGGTAATAATTACAAAAGGAATTTTTTCTATTGGGTTTTCATCAAAAACTCTTTGTAGTTTGTTTATATCTATATTACCTTTAAATGGGTGCATATCAGCTGTATCAAAAGCTTCATCAATGGTGCAATCAACAGCAGATGCTTTTCTGAATTCGATATGCCCTTTGGTAGTGTCGAAATGCGAATTTCCGGGAACGATATCTCCTTCTTTCACCAAAACAGAAAACAGCACATTTTCAGCAGCTCTACCTTGATGTG